>JAISZE010000020.1 GCA_031269405.1 Treponema sp.
GGTTTTGATACTGGCCTTTGCTGTAAAAACATGGGTATTGGATCCCGCATACAATCCATACCTATTCGTCCGGGTCATCGCTCATAACCCTGCGGTGGTAATCCACGACGAGGCTACCAGTTCTATTGATACCGAAACGGAACGCCTCATCCAGATAGGCATACAGCGGGTCCTTGCAAGGCGTACATCTATCGTTATCGTTCACCGGCTTTCCACTATACGCAGCGCCCATCGTATCCTGGTGCTTTCAGGCGGCCGTGTCGCCGAGGAGGGCAGGCATGAGGAGCTTATTGCGAAGAACGGCCTTTATGCGGACTCTACAGGCTGCAATACCAGGAAGAATCCCGATGCTTTTAATTCAATAAAGCCGCCGCATCAGGATGCCGCCAGCGCTGGGCTATGTCTGCGGGGCTTTCAGCAGCTATGTTTTTGACTCCCTTAGGGGCGCCCAGTTCGAGGAGCTGCATTATGACAGCAGTATCTCCGGTCTGCGCCGCATAGTGGAGGACTGTGTTGCCGGAACCGTCTTTTGATGTGATAGCCCTTCCCGAGAAGATCGCCCTTACGGCGTCGTAACCCCGTGAAAGGGCCAGTTCCGCCGGGCACCGTCCGTCTCTGGCGCTCAGGTAAACATCGGAACCTGAATCGGCCAGTATTTTTGCGGCGCTCCAATCGTTAAGATCCAGCGCTAGGCGCAGAGGGGTACGGCCTTCCGAATCCAGAGCCGACGTTTTGGCCCCAATATCCATGATAGTTCTGATAACGGAAACCGGGGCTTTTTCCTGAACCGCTATATGCAGGGGGGAATTGCCGTAATCATCGGAACCGTAAAGCCGGTCCCTGGTCAGGAGGGTCCTTACCATCTGGGGGGAAGCGGCCAGGGCGTTTTGGAAAGGCGTCCGGCTGCTGGAATTTCTGGCGTGAATCGAGGCACCCCAGCCAAGGAGTAACACGGCAATATCGTTCCGTTCAATTGCTGCAGCTATGTGCAAGGGAGTATCTCCCCGGAAGTTGCGGGTGTTAGGATCCGCCCCGTTGTCCACCAGCCGTTCCATAGTAACCGGGAAACCGGCCAGGATGGCTTCTACAAAAGGAGTATTCCCGTCTGCGTCACGGACTTCAAGGTCCGCTCCCCGAGCCAGGAGAAGGCTTTCAATATCGTTCATTCCCAGACGTATGGAATCGTGAAGAGGCGTCTTGCCGTTAAGGGCATGGGCGTTGATGTCCAGCCCCAGATCCAAAAGGGTTTCCGCCGAGCGCCTGGCGTTCCAGCGTACCGCCGCATGGAGGGCCGTATTCCCCAGTGTATCCCGGCTTCCCAGGTTGGCTCCGCTGGCAATGAGAACCCTGATGGTTCCGGGAGCGTTTTGTTTGACCCCTGCAAAAAGGGGCGTCTCTCCTGTGGCGTTGGCGGCTTCAGCGGCCGCTCCCAACTGGATAAGAAGGGGAATCCAATCCTCGTACTGCCACTGAGCTGCGTAATGCAGGGCAGTGTTGCCCAGGCCGTCCCTGGCAGCCAGGGTCTGCGAAGTGAGCATCCAGCGCCGCAGTTCGGAAGCATCCCTTCCCGGCAGAGGGAAGCTGAGGTAAAGGGGGCTTTCGCCTTTGGCGTTAGGCGCGAATATATCGGCCCCGCGGTTAAGGAGCAGTTCCCCTGTTTCCTGCTGGTTCATGCGCACTGCCACGTGAAGGGCTGTGTCCCCTTCCTTATTTCTGGCGTTTACCTGGCCTTTTTTGTCCAGCACATAGTTGATGATCTCCGTGCCCCCCCGGTTCCTAATGATGATATGGAGCATTGTATTGCCCTGATTGTCGTTATGAAGTACCGTTTCATCTGTGATCAGGGTGTAAAGTAAGGGGCTGCCCCTTGTAAGGGCCATCTCAAAAGGCGTGACGCCGTCGTTGTCAGCAGCGAATATATCGGAGTTATACTGAAGCAGCAGGGGGGGATAATTAGATCGGCTTTCCTGGACCGCAAGGTACAGAGGGGTCTTGCCGTCTATGTTGCGGATACTCACATCAGACCCCGCAGAAAGCAGTGTCTGGATAAGCTCAGGGGATCTGTTGAGGATAATAGCTATGTGGAGAGGCGAATCCCCGTGTTCGTCCCGAAGGTTCACATTGGCCCCGCGGGAAAGGAAGAGTTTTAACGCTTCAAGGTGAGTCTGAGGGGGGCAGGCGATGTGAAGAACTGTGTTCCCCTTGGCGTCCTGGATATTCACCCCTGCGCCCCGGTCCAGCAGGGTTTCCATGACCCTGATGTTTCCTGAACGGGCCGCTTCGTGGAGAGGAGTCGCTCCGGAAGCGTTTTTGATATTCACATCCGCCTGTTTTTCCAGGACAAACTCGATGTAACCCATATAGCCTTCCCTGGCTATATAATGAAGCGGCGCCATGCCGTCAGCGCTGCGGATATTGTAGTTAGAAGTCCGCGCCGCAGGGGCAATATAGGTATAAAGCGGATTTTCCGATACCCCTCCGGCTAAGATGAGATGTTCCGCCGCTTCGGCGTGGTTTCTGGAACCGGTCCTTTCCAGAGTTATATCCAGGGCGGTTTTACCCTGGCTGTCCTTTTTTGCCAGGTCGTTTTTACCGGCTTTCAGGATAGTATCAATAGCGCCGGCGCTTCCGGCTTCAGCGGCAATATGCAGTATGCTCCTGCCGGAAGCATCAGTATTCTCCAGATTAGCCTGAATCAGAAGGGCTTTAAGGAAATCACCGTTTTCCTTGACGCCGATCTGGGCAGGAGTCCCCCCCCCTTGGGGCGAATGATGAATATCCGAACCCCCTGAGGCGAGAACTCGTGCTGTAGCGGCATCCATCTTTTCGGCGCTGATATCCAGGGGTATCCTGTCCTGCCGGTCCAGGGCGTTCACCCTGGCCCCTAAAGCGATAAAGAAGACGGCCAGATTGGAATCCCTGTTTTCCGCAGCCAGATGAAGAGGCGTCCTGCCCAGGCTGTCTGTGGCGTTTACGTCCACTTCGCCCATAAAGTAACGCCGAGCTCTGTCCCCTTCGCCCCGTACCAGGAGGGTCCACACATCATCCTCCACCAGGACTGTGGCGTCTGAATTGGGGATCTGCTGCACCGCCGGGGTATTGGACGAGCATCCCCCCAGAACGCTTATTAATAAACCGGTTCCACAGGCAACTGCGGCCAAAAAGAGATTTTTGTTCATCATAATACGATCATCGACAGGAAAGATTATTGACATAAGCCGGATAAATTTGTTATAATATCAGCGTTTAAACCGTATGGGGATTTTAGACAATGCGGCCATGGTGGAACTGGTAGACACGCCAGCTTGAGGTGCTGGTGCCGAGAGGCATGGAAGTTCAAGTCTTCTTGGCCGCAATTGCTTACAGGATAAGGAATTATACGATTCCTTATCCTGCCAAAATTCTCTGAAAGTATGGCACTGCATATTTATTGTATGTTGATTACGCCCAGGTGCGGACGGGCTTCAACGTCAGGGCCGAAGCGTCAGCGGGCTTTTTTGGCGGCAACTGCGACGGAGAACAGGGCCAGTATCGGGATAACGGGTATATCAAAGCTGTCCTGACCTATTCTTTTTAAGCCGCTATAGTCAAAGCTGTATTGATGCCACGTAGGTATCGTACTCTTTTTTCGCCGCTTCCGCCGCTTTACCGGCGTCGATGATACGGGCGTTAAGGGCGTCGATTTCGCCGTCCATCGCGGCCATGCGCCGCAGGTATTCCTGGCCCTGTGGGGTCTGGCTGCCTGCCGCCTGGAGGTTCGCCCTGATGCGCTCCTGTTCCGAGACAATGCGGCTTCGCTGGTTTTCAAGGTCCTGTTTCGTCAGAGTGGCGTCATCGGCTTTGCGCTTAAACTCCACGGCCCGCGCCAGGGCGCTCCGCACGTTGGCGGGAATCTCCTGGTTTGAGGCGTAGCTCACGAAGGTTTCGGGCCTGATCTGGGTCAGGCTTATTCGCTCTGAAACCGGCGTTTCTTCCAGGACCGTGAATGTGAACTCCCGGCTTGCCGGAAGGGACCGGTTAAAGCGGTAAAGCGCCGGGGTCTTTTCATCATAAGCCGCCGGCTCCGATAAAGCCGCCCCTGGCGTAACAGGGTGCTCAATGATGATTTTTTTTTCCTCCTCTCCGGCGTTCCTTATGGTATAGACTTTTTCGTAAAGCTGCCGCCGGGTTATGGTTATGATCCCGCCTGAAACGCTTACCGCAGTAAGCTGCCGGGAACCGGAGGCGCTTACGCTCCCGGTTACCGAAAGGTCCTCGCCGTACGAGATGAGCCGTTTTTCGTTTTCAGGGAAGAATTCGAGAAGCGCGTCTCCGGCATAGGTCCCGCTGTCGTAAACCGTGACAGGCCCTGCGGGGAGTTTCATTCCAGTGGTGTTGGTCAGCCCGGCGCTGATAGCAGGGTGAAAGGAAAGCCCCGGTGATGCCAGGGAACCGGAGAATACAAGCGTTTTTTCAACCTTTAACGGCGCTTCCACCAGCGGGAGCATGGCGCTCTGCCGCCGCTCCAGGCTTACCGGGCGCCTCATGGTGAACTCGAACTGGTCCCCTGCGGCGCTTCCCAAGGCGGTCTGGATGGAGCCCCCTGCGGCGCTGGCGGCAGCCCTGGGCGCAGGAGTGTATTCCGGGGCAGCGTTTTCAACGCTTTCATCCGCCATAGCCCTGCTTCTGCTCAGGGTTTTTGCACTGGAATCGCCGGTGTACGGACGCTCAACATATTCAGACCCTGAATCATAGGTCCGGCTTTCGGCAATGCCCGCTATAGCCAGGGGCAGTACCGGCCTGGAAGTACGGTACGGCGCGTAGAGGTTCTGGATAAACGAAACCGGCCGGCCTGTTACCAGGGAAAGCTCTATGTTGTTCCAGTCCGTGTCGCTGTCGTTGTCTACAATGGCCCAGCCCTGGATAAAAGGCTCTTTCGCTGAAAGGTCCAGACGGTAGGCGGCTTTCCACACCGGCATAGGGATCACGTAACTCAGGGAGACATCGCGGCTCCCTTCACCGGGCAGCGTGAGGAAGAGGTTCCGGTTTTCGGTATCCCGGGACGCCGTGATGAGGTCCAGGGCCCTGTTGATATCGGCGTTGATTCTTTCATCCTTGAAGGCAAAAGAAACAATATCCCTTATATTGATGCTTCTAATCCCTTGGGCGGTGAAAAGGGAAAGCCAGAATTCCCCGGTTTCCGGACCACGGAACCCGGCGCTTTTCGAGCGGCTTTCAACACCGATGATCCTGCCTGAAATCTGCGCAGGGGCGGAAATTTCCAGTTCAGCGCCTTTAAGACTGTTGAGGATCCCCGCTATTCCGGGCTCGCCTGAAAGATCTATCGCAAGGCTTTGCAGGCTGCGGTTCAGAGCCGAAGCCGCGGCGTAGCGGATCATGGGAAAATCCGAAGCCGGATCGTTTATTGCCAGGGACTTTAGGGCATCGTTTACCGCATCGGCGCTGAAGGGGAGGGTAAGCGCCGATGCCCCGCTGAGGCTCCCTGAGTGTTCAAAAAAGCCCACTCCTGATGAAAAGAGAGCCAGCCTTCTTAAAGGAAGCTCCCTTTCACCTGCCCCGATGGACTGGCCGTAAATCTGTCCGACAAAACAAATTTGAAAAAGGCTCAGTAAAAACGTAATTTTTCTGTTCATTAATCAAGTTTATCAATTTTTCCCTTACAGCGCCAGGGTTTTACCGGCACTGTTGCTTCCTGTGTTCCAGAATGAGGGTTTTTACCGGCTGATCGCAGATCTCAGGAGGCCCGTAATACTGAATCGCCCCTGGGAAAAGGAAACTGGTTTTAACCGCCCAACTGTCCCGGCAGGCGTCGAAAGCCTTAAAAGGCTCGCCGTCAAGCTCTACCAGGGCCTTTTTGATGACCGGTTTTTTGGAACCATGTCGCTGTTCCATGTTCATCATCATCGTAAGGGGGACCCCGCCGGCCTTCCATTCCGAAGCAGGGGCGGTCAGGTTCCTGACGCTGGAAAGGTAGCCTGTAAGACCCGAAGCGATAAGCACGAAGGCGCTGAAGCCCAGGGAATAACAGTAGTCGGCGTCAAAATTGGAAGGGAAAGCGCAGCGGCCTTCATACCCGAAAAAATGGCCCAAAGCGCTGAATTTCCCTTTGTAAATCCCTTCTTCCTTGAGTTTTGCCAGCCGCTTTTCCACCATGCCGATAAAGAGCTTTTCAGTCTCAATCCGCGAAACCTGAACATTGCCGTGCGGGTCCCGGTCCATAAGGAGTTCACGAGCTATCTCAGGAGGCAGGGTCTGGATGAACTTGTAAGAGTCCCCGGATATTTCCCGGCTCAGCCAGTAAAGCTGATC
The DNA here is from genome assembly GCA_031269405.1 of Treponema sp. Next base: position 6,310 of record JAISZE010000020.1, read on the forward strand.
GATGAAGGATGAGAGCTTCATGAATTCCTCACCCCTGGTCCCCAGGGCGTCGTTGATCTCGTTAATGAGTTTTTTCATTTCCGGGATGAATTCCACAAGCCCTTCAGGGATCAGGACTACGCCGAAGTTCTCCTTGTTTTCCGCCCTCCGTACAATAGAAGACGTTATGGTCTCCACTACCTGGCCCAGGGAGATGCTTTTCTTTTCCACTTCCTCTGAAATAAGGCAGATATTGGGCTGTGTCTGAAGGGCGCATTCCAGGGCGATGTGGCTGGCGGCGCGGCCCATGAGTTTGATAAAATGCCAGTATTTTTTCGCGCTGTTAGCGTCTCGTTCTATGTTGCCGATGAGCTCGCTGTAGGTTTTGCAGGCAGTGTCAAAACCAAAAGAGGTTTCGATGTATTCGTTTTTAAGATCCCCGTCTATGGTTTTCGGGCAGCCGATAACCTGAATGGAAGATCCTTTTTCCAGAAAATATTCGGCCAGCAGGGCGGCGTTGGTATTGGAATCGTCGCCGCCGATAATAACCACCGCGTCAAGGCCCAGCTTTCCCGCTGTATCCAGGGAAGCGGCGAATTGTTCGGGAGTCTCTATTTTGGTGCGCCCTGATCCGATGATGTCGAAGCCCCCGGTATTCCGGTATGCGTCAATGAAATCATCGGTAAAGCGGATGTTTTTATTGTCTATAAGCCCGCTGGGCCCACCCAGGAAACCGTAAAGTTCCGATGCGGCGTTGCCTTTTTTGAGGCCGTCATAGAGCCCGGCGATGACGTTGTGACCCCCAGGGGCCTGCCCGCCGGAGAGAATAACCCCTGCTTTGAGCTGCCGCCCTGTACTGCCGTTCTTCCCTTTGGAAAAAACGGCCAAGGGTTTTCCGTAGGTGTGTTTGAACAATTCCCGTAATGCCTCCTGATCGGCTGCGGATTCTGTAGGGGCGCCTAGTTCCACGGCAATATCGCTGACGGCCCCCGATATACTGGCGGGAAGCTTGGGTTGGTACGTGTAACGGGCTTTCTGTAAAGCTGATACTTCCATATCAGAGTCTCTCCTTATAAAACACAGGCCCACATGGAAATGCTCTTTGGGCCTTTAATGATTTCAATATGATACCCCAAACAGCCGAAGCTAGGCAAGATTTCGGGCCCGGGCCTTTTGGCCGGGGTTTTTAACCTATCGTGGTTCCCTTAAAGGATCCCTTTGCCAGAATGTTCCGCAAGTTAGGAAGATCCTTTCCTGCGGCGCAGATTACCTTCAGGTTGATCCTGGCGGCGTGGCGGCTGGCTACGGGATCAAAAGGCACGTTTTTTCCCGGAACCCACTCGTCTCCTACCAGGGCCCGGAAACCCTCCCAGGAAATCCTGTCAATAGGTTTTGCATTAGGGTTTTTTTTCGGATCATCCGTATACACCTGTTCGATGTTAGAGAGGTTGATCACCGCCTCTGCCTGGAAACGCTCCGCTAGAAGTACGGCGTCGTAGTCGGAAGAAAACCCCGGCTTCCAGCCCGATGCCACTAGGACTTTCCCGGTAAGGGGTCCTACCTGGGTGGGATCAACTACCACCTCCTGGGAGCACCATTCGCCCATGACGGCCCGCACCAACTGGGCGTTGAGCCTTGTCGCCATGATCCCTATCCAGTCCGCCTGATCATCATCGCCGGAAGGAACTATGTTCCGGTACGCCTTCTGCCAGGCCCGGGCCGGGCCGCCTCCGCCGACAACAAGAATGAAACGCCGTTTCTCATCCCGATCCAGTTCATCCCGGATAAGGGCGGCGAAACTTTTCAGGAACTCCTCATCCACCCCCTCAGGGGCGACAATGGATCCTCCAAGGGAAATTACGGTAACCATACAACCTCCGGGTAAACAATTTTCGGGCTTTTACACCAAAGCCGGTTTTGTCACTGTACATAAACTCCTGTAATCGTAACATCGCTCCAGAGTGAAGAATAGGACTCAAGGCCGCCTATGGCTTCCTCCCACAGGTTCTGGAAAGCGAAATCCCGGGTCCGTACCGTGGTCCTGCCCCGGGGATCCATCTGGGAAAGGAAGGTCTCGCCCCGGGAAAAGGCTACCCGCTGGTTATCCATGTTGCCGAAATAATAGGAACCATGATCTTCCCGGAGGTTGAAATCAGGAGGCGCCGCGCCGGCCCCTAATGCCGGGTCCAGAGGCACCCAGCCGAAGGAGTCGATCCAGAATTCGGCCCAGTAGTGCCGGCTGGTCCCCCGGAGACGGTTCACCAGAACCCCTGCGGCAGGTATGGCGGGAATGCCCGAAGCCCTGGCTAGGGCGCAGAAGAGCAGCGCTGCGCGGTAGCTGTCGGCCTGTTTTTCCTCCAGCCCTTCCAGAGCGCCGCCGGCCATGGGTTCAGCCCGGATCTCCAGTTCCTTGATAAGCCACTCGTAAATACGCTGGGCTTTTAAATAGGGGTTCCGTTCCCGCCCTGTGATAGCAGCCGCCTGGGCGCTTATGGCGCTGTCCTCCGAAGGGATAAGGGGGGTGGGCTGGGTGTAGACCGTCTGAACAGGGGAACTGCTGTCCAGCCTAAGCCCCTGGGGGCGTAAAACAGTTTCTACAGCATAGACCTCTGTCACGTACGAAAGGGTGATCTGCCGCCCTGTTCCCGGCATAAGATCGATAAACTGGTACAGCGAAGATCCGCGGTAATTTTCCACAAAAGGATCCGTGTTTCTGGACAAAAGCCGGGTGTTCCGCTGGGAAGCCGAGGAAACGGGCCGGGGCAGCCAGAGGTAGAGGCTGTTCGGCGTAAGGGCATCCTCGGTCCGTATGTCCACCGAATACGAGAGGGCGTAGCTTCGTTTGTCCCTGATGATCTTTGTCCCGGGCTTCCCGTTGATTTCAAAAAACACAGGCCGGGAATTTCCCCTCGGGGTGCGGACTTCTATGGTCCCGCTCGCAGCCCCGTCGGGCACCCGGACCCGGATTTCCCGTTCGCTCCAGAGTTCATAGCCGAATTCGACATCGAATACCTCTACAGCCTCCGGGGACTGGGCTTCCACAGGAGCCCCGGGCGCGGATTCGGCGTCCCAGGAAAACCAGAGCCCCGAATTTTCCCTGGAAGTCCCGAAGCTGCTCCCGTATAAGGTAACAAGGGACCCTATAGCCCCGGCCTGGGGCTCTACAGAACTGATCCTGGGGCCGCTCCCGGTCTCGTCTCCCCGCACAGGTTCAGGTATAACCGCTTTATTGGAAAAAAGGGCGGGGTTGCTTTTCCGGCCCTGGCGGTGGACATATACCAAGCCGGCGGTAGAAAACTCCGGAATACGGACTGAGATGCTGTCGTCCTGCCATCTCACATAGGAAGAACCGGTAGGAGGCGCCCCGGCTATGGTTATGTAGGATTCACCCTGGCTATCTCCGAAATTTTCCCCATAGATAGTCAGGACTTCGCCCATCTGCCCTATACGGGGATCGATGCGGCTTATCACCGGCAGTTTTTCGCTGCACGCCAAAAAAGATAAAGCAACCAAGAGAAACAGTACAGGGGAAAACGAAAAAGACTTTTCGTGCTTCATTGAGGGATTTCGTTCTCGCCAGCCGCCGGATCTTCCGGGGTTTCCTGCAGATAAGGATGGAGCACCAACTGTATCTCTATCCTGGCGTCATCCGCCGAATCCTTTGAGCCTAGCGGGAAAAAGTAGATCTGCTCCCCGAATTCCATGGGAATGGTTTGCATTGTCGTATGGTAGCTCATCCCCTTGTTAGGGACGTCTATCCAAATCTGCCCCTGGGCTACCAGAATATTACGGCCGTTGGCGTGGAAATAAGGGGTAAACTGGACTGCCACCACAATGTTAGCCCCTACGAGCTTGAGCCCTACAGGCCGGCCCGGAATGGTAACCTTGGATTTCTCCGAATCCCATACTACCTGCTGGTTCTGTTCCACAATACGGGCTACAATGTCCATAATGACAGCCCGTTCCTTTAATCCCGGAAGCATCTCTTCCAGGCTCGGCTCCTGGGCGGAAACCACCGTCCTGGCAGCTAAAAAAAGGACCCCCAGGAGGGCAAGCCGGCTACGGGAAATAGCGATCATTGGGAAGGCTGTCTCCTTGTATAATCCGTCGCCTTCAGCAGCGCAGGTTCCCCGGAACTGGAGAAATTCCGGCTATCAGGGAGCTTGATGATCACATAATCCGCAGTATCCTGGCTGGAAAGGTACTGCAGCACTCCGGTAATATCCGCAACAGGGGCTATACCCTGGAGATCCGTGCCTATACCCGCCACTGCGGCGTCCTGAGTCCGGGCCGGCGCAGCGGGCCTTGTCCCCAGAACCGCGAAAAACGCGATAATCACGAATACCGCCGCTGCAACGGCCGCAGCAGGCAGGGGCAGGGAAACGGTCCGGGTCCAAATGCTTTTCAGGTTTTTTTCCCTTACCAGGGGCAGGGGGGCAACTCTTATTTCCCCTTCCCTGGCTGCCAGCGCGGACCATACCCGGCCCTTTGCACTTTCAAGAGCTTCCTCAGGTCCTTCGGTCAGGGCCGAACGGAGCTTCTCGTATTGTTCAACCCTGAACCGGCAGGCACTGCAGGATTCCAGGTGAGCTTCCATCTTTTCCTTCCAGGGTGAAGGGAGCTCTCTGTCAATATACAAGGATACAATTTGACCATCAGGACACATGCGAACTATCCTCCGCTAATAACCCGGCCAACCGCTCCCGGGCCCGGAATACCCGTACTTTAACGTTCCCTTCGCTGATACCCAGCGCCCGTCCGATCTCTTTATAATTAAGTTCACCATATTCTTTCAATATCAATACGATACGCAGGTTTTCCGGCAGCCGTTCCAGAGCTTTCAGGACTTCATCCCGGGACTCTTTTTTAAGAAGCTGATTCTCGCCGGTTTCCACTACCCTGGCATCCTCCCGAAACGCCTTCTGATAGGCCTTCCTCTCCCGAACCTTCCTCTTAGCATAATTCAAGGCGGCGTTTTTGACCACCCGTATAAGCCAATACTTGGCCTCATCGGGAGTGGGAAACACCATGTTTTTTTCATAAAGGCGGAAAAAGGCTTCCTGGCAGAGATCCTCAGCAGCTTCCCCGCTGCCGGCGATACGGTACGCGACTCTAAACAGGATAGGGAAAACCGTATCGTAGAGTCTGCGGAATTCAGCTTCCTGTCCGCCTTGTCCTTCAGGCTGCCCAGCCAAGCCCTCTTTAGACATAATAACAACTACGTTCCTTAATTGTTACAATCTTATACAGTTCTGTATAAAACCGGCCCGGAAAAAGGCGCCTTTTTATATACGCCGCCAGTTTGTCCCCCCTTGGGAATCCTCAAGGACTATACCCCGTTCTTTCAGGGAATCACGGATCTCATCGGCCAGTTTGTAATCCTTCGCTTTCTTCGCCTCAGCCCGCCGGGCGATGAGGCCCTCAATTTCGGCGGCCAAGGCAGGGTCCCCGTTGTTTTGCGGATCTTTCGCCGCCTCGGCCTCCAGGCCCAGCCCTAGAACCCGGTCCATGTCAAAAGCAGCCGCCAGAACTTCCGAGGGCTTCACTTCCTGGTCGCGAAGAAGGCCCCAGAGTTCCGCTAAGGCCCTGGGAGTGGAAAGATCGTCTTCCAGGGCCTTGTTGAAAGCCGCCAGGTACGGCGCCGCCCTGCCGGACGCGGCGGATACCGTTTCTGCCTGCTGGCCCGCCAGGGCCCGGATTCGGTCGCCCAGGGATTTCCGCGCGTTCTTCGCTCCCTCAAGGGCGGGGTAAGAAAACTGAAGCTGGCTCCGGTAATGGCCGCCTAAAAGGAAATAACGGTAATCCAGGGGATCGTAACCGGCGTCTTCAAGGGACTGGAGGGTCAGGAACCCCCCTGAGGATTTGGACATCTTCCCGCGGTCCAGAACCAGGAATTCGTGGTGAATCCAGTATTTTACCCAGGGATGTTTTCCTGTGGCAGCCTCGCTCTGTGCAATTTCGTTGGTATGATGAATAGAGATATGGTCTATACCCCCGGCGTGGATGTCGAACTGTTCTCCAAGGTACTTGATGCTCATAGCGGAACACTCGATATGCCAGCCCGGATAACCCCTTCCCCAAGGGCTGTCCCAAACCAGGGCCTGGTTTTCAAACTTGCTCTTCGTGAACCAGAGTACGAAATCCCCGGGGTTCCGTTTGTTTTCGTCAACCCCGGTCCTGGCCCCCGCCTTCTGTTCGTCCACACGGAGCATGGCCAGCTCCCGGTACGCGGGAAAACGGGCGATATCAAAGTAGAGATTTCCGCCTGAAAAGTACGTGCAGCCCCTTTCTTCGATGCGCCTGATAAGGCCTATCATATCCTGTATATGCTCCGTGGCTTTGCAGACCACCGTAGGGCGTATGATATTGAGCCGTTCAGCATCCCTGAAAAAAGCCTGGGTATAAAAATCCGCGATTTCCAGGACCGTTTTGCCCCGTTCCTCTGCGGATTTGACCATTTTGTCGTCCCCTTGGTCGTTGTCGCCGCTTAAATGCCCTACATCGGTGATGTTCATCACATGGGTAACATCGAAACCCATGCGGCGCAGGGTTCTAACCAGCACATCATGGGTTACATAAGCCCTGAGATTCCCGATATGGGCGTAATTGTACACCGTAGGTCCACAGCCGTAAAAGCCGATTTTGCCATTCTCAAGAGGTTCCAAAGGCTGCAAAGCCCGCCCTAAGGTATTAAAAAGGGTTAAAGCCATAGATTGAATGAAAACTAGCGGAATTTTGGGAAAAAATCAACTATCCGCTAAAGGGATAAACGCCGCGTTCCCGGCATCCGGATCGGGCCTTACATGGCTGCAGGCTGTTCTTATACCGTGCTGTTGCCAAGGGGGATGTTTTTTACTAGGCTGAAGCATGGACCGGGGGACGTTTAAAAAATTTATCGAAGGGATCAATGCCCGGACAGCGTTTAGCGGTTCTTTCGGTTTTGATGAGCCTATGTACCGCCATACTACCTTCAAGGTTGGCGGCCCCGCTGACGCATGGATCAGGCCGGGCAAGGAGATTTTTCCCGCTTATGCCCGGGTTTTGCTCAAAGCCGCGAGGGACGAGGGCATTCCGGTTTTCATACTCGGCGCAGGGGCCAACCTGGCGGTCAGCGACAGGGGAATCCGGGGTATTGTGCTGGACACAGGCTCGTGGAAGGGTATAGGCAAGCGGGAAAACGTCCGGGAAGGCGGGAAAACACCCGCCTTTTCCGTAAAAGCCGCGGCAGGGACCTCTGTGGACCAGTTGGTTGACCGCCTGGCGGTGCGGGGCCTTGGGGGCCTTGAGTTCCTTGCAGGCATGCCCGGTTCTGTCGGAGGCGCGGTATGGATGAACGCCAGGTGCTACGACAAATCCGTCTCAGAACCGCTGCTGGAAACTGAAATCCTGGACGAGGATTTTAACCGCCTCCGGGTCCCTGTAAAAAGCGGGGATTTCTCCTATAAAAAAAGCCCCTTCCAGACCCGGCAGGTCCTGATACTCTCCGCCAGGTTCGCCTTGGATTTCCGCCCCACTTCGGATATCCGCAAGGAAATGGAGGAGTACCGCAGGGACCGCAGGGACAAGGGGCATTACCGCTTCCCTTCGGCTGGCTCGGCTTTCAAGAACAACCGGGATTTCGGAAACCCTACAGGCAAGATAATCGACGACCTGGGGCTCAGGGGCCTCAGTTCAGGGGGCGCCCAGGTAGCCCCGTGGCACGGTAATATCATCATCAACACAGGCGGCGCTTCGGCTTCGGACATCCGCGCCCTTACCGGCGAAGTCGCCCGGAGGGTCAGGGAAGAGCGGGGCTTTATCCTTGAACCGGAGATCCTCTTTGTAGGGGACTGGGATTACTAAACTTGACCCGCAATTTGAAAGGTGGTTAGCTATCTGCAAAAATTAAAAACCGCAAAGGCGAAGAAGGCGAAGAAGGAAGGGAAAAAACACCCCTTCCTACATCCTTATTCGCCTTGTTCGCCTTTGCGGTAAAAATTCTTCAATGTCTTAGCGGTTTCCCGGGCTTAGGGAATAATCTCCGAGATCAACTCGCTCCAGCCGCTCTCGCCTTTTTCCCCGCCCCGTTCCACTTCCCATTTAAGGGCGAACCAGGCGCGTTTGCCCCGGTCCGTCTCGCGGAAGCTGATGACATGGGGGCAGCGCGTCG
>JAISZE010000058.1 GCA_031269405.1 Treponema sp.
CTCATGGCCCAGGAGGACATTGACGGCGCCCTGGTAGGCGGCGCGTCCCTAAAGGCCGAAACCTTTGTTCCTATAGCAAAGTTTAACTAACAGGGCGTTTTGAAATTATAGAAGCGCCCGTCAAAGGCTGGGGCAGTTTTCTGCCTCAGCCTTTCCAAATGGACAGGAATGATTCAGCCTGGCAGGTTAAGAAAATCTCCTTACGCGAATCTGGCGGTGTTGTTGTTTTCCATCGCCGCCCTGCTGGTGTTGACTGTCTCGATTTACACCAGCGTGCTGATCACCGTGTTTTCCCGGTATCTCAGGCGGAGCATTGAGGGGCGCATCCTTATTGTCAGCAAGGAAGCGTCTGAACTCGTCTCGGCTGAAGAGCTTGCGGAGCTGCAAACTCCTCAGGATATGGAAAAACCCCTTTATGGGGAATTGAAAGACCGGCTCGCCGCCTTCAGCGAAGAGTACGATATTCTTTTTGTTTATTATTACCGCCCTCTTGCAGGCGGCGCGTTTCAGCCCATAATCGACAACGATTTTACCGAAGATGCCTATACCCTGTTGACCGAACCTTTGGCGCCGGAGGACGCCCCCAGCGAAGCCCTGGAAACAGGCGCCCCTGTAACTACCGGGCTTGGGAATTATTCCATCGGATTTGACGGCCTTATTTCGGCCTTCGCGCCTGTTTTTGATTCCCAGGGCCGCATCATCGCCCTTGCAGGGGTTGACGTATCTGATGAGGACATCCTCAGGACCCGGAACCAGACCATTGTTCTTTCTGTCCTGCTCTTGATTTCAATTGCCTTTGTCATAACAAGCGGGTTCCTGAGCTTTGTGTATTACGGGAGAAAAGAAACAGCTTACATGAAGCGTTTTGCCCAGCAGGAGCTCATGTCGGAACTGGCGAAAAATTTTATCTCCGCCCGGGAAAGCTCGGTGCTCATCAACGACGCCCTGCGGATCGCCGGCGAATTCATGGGAGCCACCCGCATCGCGGTAGGGCGCTCTGAAGCGGGTTCCGAAACGGGCCAGCCGGTTTACCTCTGGCGCGCTTCAAACGAACCTTTCGCTATGGCGGAGCCCGGAGGGGTAAAATCCTCTGTCCGGGCCCCTCTTTATGTTGACGGAGAACCGTGGGGTGTTTTGAGCGTTGAAGAGTGCGTCAAGAGCCGGGAATGGACCGAAAGCGACAGACTGCTTGTGGACACCGTGGGCAGCGTCATCGCCGGGGCCATAACCAGGGATCTCAGGGAAAAGGAGCGGGACGCCGCCAGGGAACAGGCGGAGCGGGCCAGCCAGGCTAAGAGCGATTTTCTGTCCAACATGAGCCATGAGATACGCACCCCTATGAACGCCATTATCGGCATGACCGCCATAGCAAGGACCTCGGGAGACCCGGCGAAAAAGGAATACTGCTTAAAAAAAATCGAAGACGCCTCCGCCCACCTCCTGGGGGTTATCAACGACATTCTTGACATGTCCAAGATCGAGGCCAACAAATTTGAACTGTCTTCAGTTGAATTCAACTTTAAAAAAACGCTCCAGAAAGTGGTAAACGTCGTCAATTTTAGGGCAGAAGAGAAAAAACAGAATCTTTCCGTCAAAATAAGCCGGGAAATTCCGCCTTTTTTGTCAGGCGATGATCAGCGGCTGGCCCAGGTTATCGCCAACCTGCTTTCTAACGCCGTAAAGTTCACGCCTGAAGAAGGTTCCATACGTTTAGAGGCGGCCCTTGAGGAAGGGGAGGGGAACGAAGATTGCTGCACCGTCAGGGTAAGCGTAACCGACACGGGAATAGGGATAAGCCCTGAACAGCAATCCCGGCTTTTTTCCTCTTTCGAGCAGGCCGATTCCAGCACTTCCCGGAAATACGGCGGCACCGGCCTGGGCCTGGCTATCTGCAGGCGGATTGTAGGGATGATGGGGGGGGAAATATGGGTAGAGTCCGAACCGGGGAAAGGTTCGTCTTTTATCTTCACCTCTGTATTCAAGAAGGCTGAAGGAACAAGCGATCAGCGCCCGGCGCCCGCCGTTGTTGAGGGCCATGGTTTTGAAGGAAAACCGGATGATTTTTCCGGCTCCTGCGTGCTTCTGGCAGAGGACATGGAAATCAACAGGGAAATCGTGCTGGCCTTCCTGGAGCCTGCGGGGCTTGTTATCGACTGCGCCGAAAACGGCCTCCAGGCGGTGGAAAGGTTCGCCGCCAATCCCGGCAGGTACGGTATAATTTTTATGGATATCCAGATGCCCGGCATGGACGGTTACGAGGCTACCCGCAGAATTCGCGCTCTTGAGCAGGAGGCGCCCGGGAACCGGGGCTTTTCAAAGCGGGTCCCGATAATCGCAATGACCGCAAACGTTTTTAAGGAAGATATTGAAAAGTGCCTCCTTGCGGGAATGGACGGGCATGTAGGAAAACCGCTGGAAATGGAAGAGGTTTTTGTTAAACTCCGCCAGTATTTGAAGTAAATCCGCCAGCCGGGCCCGGCTGGCGGGTGTATTGGCAGGCAGGGGGAAAATTTAGTGCGTTTTTTTCAGAATTTGTGCGTTTTTTTTGAAATTGCTATTGACAGGTTAAAAAAAGCATGATACCCTAGACCCAGGATTAAGGAAAACGCGGACAGCAGCCGCTTTTCCGGAGCTGGTTTCATCGAACCTTTGCGCCGCGCCAACTGCCTGATTATTGAGACCGGCCGTACCCATACTGGCCTGTAGGAGGTGTTATTTTGTTACAAAAACCGCGAAATTCCCTGTATAGGGATAGAATAGTCTTTAGTTCTGCC
>JAISZE010000066.1 GCA_031269405.1 Treponema sp.
GATGTGAGCGAGGAGAGCAAGGCAGAACTGAGGCGGCGGAAGGCGCTTTACAATCCGGCGGTTTTGAACGCCGCCGTGAACAAAGCGGTAGAACGCCTCTTGAAAATCAACGGTGAAAAGAGGCAGGATGTTACACCCCCTCTGACAGAGGGTAAGGCCGTTGCGGCCTAATTTCGGCTGGATTTTAGTTTCCAGGCAACGACCCCTTTTCGACTAGAAAAATTATTAGGCAATGCGAAGAATTGACAAGTAAGCGCAGGGGTTTATATACTTCTATGTAAGAAAGATTTTTCTCTTTGGGGACAGGATGGCTGGGCAGCTGGTACTTTCGTTTGTTAATTTCAAGAAAGACTCTTATATTGTGGTCGAAGGCAAGCAGAATGCCGACCGGTTCTTTATCATCCGCCAGGGTAAGGTACGGGTTTTTAAGGAGGTGGAGGTTGTGGAAGAGGAAGGAGGCAATGTCCTGGGGCCGGGCGACTTCTTCGGCGTTGTTTCCACCATGTCTTCGCACAGTCACATTGAAACCGCCCAGGCCCTGACGGATGTAACCCTTATTTCGGTCCAGAAAGACCAGTACGGCCAGCTTATCCAGAACAACACCCCTGTGGCGCTGAAGATCATCCTTCAGTTTTCAAAACGGCTCCGTTACCTGGACGACGCCCTTTCAAGGCTGACTTTGAAGAACAGTTCCGACGCCGAGGCGAACCCTTCCCATCTTTTTAACGTAGGGGAGTACTATTCCAGGCAGAACCAGTACAACCAGGCCTTTTACGCCTATAACCAGTATGTACGATACTGTCCAAGAGGCAGCCATTTACAGGCTGCCAGGGAAAAGATGATGAAAATCGCCCCTTTCGTCAAAATAACTAAGCTGAACTACAAGCCCGATGAATTCAACCGTAGTTTTCCCAAAGATTCCATGCTCTTTTCCGAAGGCGAGCCGGGGGATGAACTCTACATTATCCAGCGGGGATCGGTAAAAATCGTAAAAATCATGGATGACAAGGAAGTGCTCCTGGCTGTCCTCAAGGCAGGGGACATTTTTGGGGAAATGGCCCTCCTGGAAGCCAAGCCCCGGGCCGCCAGTGCTGTGGCCTACGAGGATTGTATGGTCCTTGCGGTTAACCGCGCCAATTTCGAGCGTATGATTTCCGCACAGCCCCAGATTATCGCCAGGCTTACCACCCTCCTTTCGGAACGGATCTGGTTCATCTACAAGCAGCTGGCCAATACGCTGATAAGCGATCCCATGGGCCGTATGTACGACGCCCTCCTTATGCAGCTTGAGAAAAACCGGGCGCCTCTCAACGCCGCAAACCCCTATACCTTTGATTTCGGTCCCAAAGAACTGGCCAACATGGTTGGCATTCCCAGGGATGACGCCAAGTTTGTACTCAATAAACTGTTTGAAAACAAAAAACTCCGTATCGATAAAGACAAGATTCAGACCCTGGATATTACCGAAATCGTCAAACAGACAGAATTTTACCGGAAAATGCAGCGCATTGAAAAAGCCCGCAGGGAAGGCGGTGTGCAATATTAGAAATACCGGATTAAAGCCGATAATATATTGATGAAACCATTGAGATTGTTCCCTTTTTATATAGCCGCCGTCCTGTTCGCGGTTTTTTTCTTTGCAATCCCCGCAGGGGCAGGGGCCCAGGAAACCTTTGACTTCACCATCCTGGAACCGGAAAAAGAACCCCTGGCTCCTGAAAACCCGGAAGTCCTGCCCAGGCGGTTCCACGAGCTTTCCCTGGATATGGGTCTGGAGGATCTCAAAACAGCCCTCAAAAACGACAGTCTCTTCACGTTCAGAGGGGACCGGGATGTTTCCTTTCTTCCTGTAAAGGAACAGACGCTGGTTGAAACCACGGGCCTCTCGTTTATACGCCGGGCTTTTTTCCAGCTTATAGAAGGAAAGGTTTTTATCATGGCCTTTTCCCTGGACACAAAGCTCGTAGACCATTATTCGGTTTTTACCTCATTTGTTAAAAAATACGGGAATCCCGCGGCTCTGAGCCCTTCAGAGACAGTCTGGGAAAACGGCGAAACCAGGGTGTCCATTGAGCGGCCTTTGACGGTAAAATACATCGATAAGACAGCTTTCACCAGGGTAGTAGAGGAATCCAAAACCCTGGAATCCCGCCAACTGTTCCTTACCCAGGAGTTCCTGGATGCTTTTTAAAGCCTTCTCCGCAGCCATTGGGAACCGCTTGTTCCTGACAGCTCTGCTGTGCCTCCAGGCGGCAGCCTTTTCCAGCTGCCGGGCGCAGGGGAACATCAAATTTGAAAAACGGGATCTTATCCTCGAAGGGCAGGGGAAAACAGCGCTTATAAAAGCCGAAATCGCCCGTACCGGCGCCGAGCGCGCCAGGGGTCTTATGTACCGCCAGGAACTCAAGGACGGCGAGGGCATGCTTTTCATTTTTGAGCGGGACGAAACCCTCTCGTTCTGGATGAAAAACACCACTATCCCCCTTTCTATCGCCTATATCTCGTCGGAAGGCAGGATCCTGGAAATCCATGACCTGGAAGCCGGAAACCTGAACCCTGTCCGTTCCGGACGTTCAGCCCGTTATGCCCTGGAAGTTCCCAGGGGGTATTTTGCCCGCACAGGCTTTGGCCCCGGCGACAGGGTGGCGGTTGACAAGCTATGACCGGAAAATGCCGGGAATTTCGAGCCATTTCCAAAACCCGGTTAGTTTCGGGAATGACTTTGGAAAAAGAGTCCGCTTTTTCCTCTATATCTAAGGTTGCTTTCCCAAAAACTGAAGTTTTGGGAACGTCTCTTTCTGTTCCGCATTGTGTAATATCCTATAGTTGATATAGGATTGTAAAAGGAGCGCGCCTGATGCTTAAAGGTTTAACCCAGCGGGTGCAGAGGATTCTTTCCATCGACGCCCAGGAAGAAGCCCGGCGTTTCAACGCCGATCAATTATTGCCCGAACATGTTATCATAGCGCTCCTGAAAGACGGCGCCGGGACAGCCTGCAAGGTTCTGACGCACGCCCGTATTGAACTCCATGAATTTCTTGCCGCCCTGGAATCAAGCCTTCCCAGGACCCAGGCTGTCTTGATGCACGGCGATGTGTCTCCTTCAAAACGTACCAAAGTGCTGCTGGATCTGGCTTCGGAAGAAGCGCGGATCCTGGGAACCGATTATATCGGCACAGAGCATATCCTTTTCGCCGCTCTGCGGGAGAAGGATTCGCCCGTTCAGCTTTTTATAAACCAGCGGGGTGTGGAGATTGAATACCTCAGGGTGGTGGTTCAGACTACCTTTATGAATAGAGGTTCTTTTCCGGGCATTACCGGGGAAGCTTCACGGGGAAACGCCGCAGCCGCGAGGAACAGCGGCGATAACGCCCTGGGCTATCCTTTCTATTCCCGCAGGGACGACTACCGGGACCCTCGCATCAGGCCCGCGTTGTATCCGGCGCTGACCCCGGCGCTGGACGAATACGCCAGGGATCTTACCGCCCTGGCCCGGGCGGGGAAACTGGACCCCGTAGTGGGTCGCAAAAAGGAAATAAACCGGGCAGTACGCATTCTTGCCAGGAGGACTAAAAACAACCCCGTCCTGGTAGGAGAGCCGGGAGTGGGGAAAACCGCCATTGTAGAAGGGCTGGCCCAGCTCTTTGCCGGGAACGACGCGCCTTCTTCCCTGTCAGGCAGGCGCATACTTTCCCTGGATATGGGGTCCATCGTGGCAGGCACCAAGTACCGGGGGGAATTCGAAGAACGGCTCAAAAAAATTATGAAGGAGATCGCCGGGGCGCTGAACGTGATCCTTTTTATCGATGAAATCCATACGATAATCGGTGCCGGAGGGGCTGAAGGGACAATCGATGCTTCCAATATGCTCAAACCCAGCCTCTCCAGAGGCGAAGTCCAATGCATAGGGGCTACCACTCTGGCGGAATACCGGAAGCATTTTGAAAAAGACGCCGCCCTGGAACGGCGGTTCCAGTCCATCCTGGTAGAAGAACCGGGTCTTGAAGAAACCCTGGAGATCCTCCAGGGCCTTCAGAAGCGCTACGAAGAACACCACCGGGTTACCTATACCCCGGAAGCGGTGGAAGCGGCAGTCAGGCTCGCAGGGCGCTATATCACTGGCCGCTGTATGCCTGACAAAGCCATAGATATCCTTGACGAAGCAGGAGCCATGAAAAAACTGGCCCCCCCCCTCATGCCGCCTGAAATATCAGGGCTTGAAGAAGAGATCCGCAAGCTCGTTGAAGAAAAGAGCGCCATGGTATCCGCCCAGGATTATGAGCAGGCGGCTGAAATCCGGGACAAAGTGCGGGGCCTCAGGAGCCGGCTGGAATCCATACGCCTGGCCTGGGAGCAGAGCTCTCATACCGAAGAGCTCGTGGTCAACGAAGGCGATATACGCACAGTTGTGGCCGAAATTACCGGCATACCTCTGACCCATCTTGAGGAGCAGGAATCCAGGCGGCTCCTCAAGATCGAAGAAGAGCTTCACCGGGGCGTTGTTGGCCAGGACGAAGCGGTCAGGCGCATCGCCTCAGCCATACGCCGTTCAAGGGTGGGAATTTCCAATCCCTCCAGGCCTATGGGGTCATTTATTTTCCTCGGCCCCACAGGGGTGGGCAAGACCCTTCTAGCCAAACGGCTTTCGGAATACCTCTTTGAAACCCCCGAATCCCTGGTACGCATCGATATGTCGGACTACATGGAGCGGCATAACGCATCGCGCCTTACCGGCGCCCCTCCGGGCTATATCGGGTACGAAGAAGGCGGCGTTTTGACGGAAAAAATCCGCCGGAATCCCTACAGGGTGGTACTTTTTGACGAAATCGAAAAAGCCCACAGGGACGTGTTTAACCTCCTCTTACAGGTGCTGGAAGAAGGGGAACTCAGGGACAGCCTGGGCCATACGGTGAGCTTCAGGAACGCGGTGATCATCATGACCAGCAACGCCGGAGCCAGGGAGATCCACAAGGATTCCCGGCTGGGCTTCGGCGCCGGTTCGGGGCTTATGGGTTTTGAGGAAATAGAATCTTCCGCGCTCTCGGAACTCAAGCGATTTTTCAACCCCGAATTTTTAAACCGCGTAGACGATGTGGTTGTTTTCCATCCCCTGGATATCAAACAGGTTGAGGCTATTCTGGATATTCAGCTTGGCGAGCTTTCCCGGCGGCTGGCGGAGCAGGGGTATTCCATCGACGTGGCCCCCAG
Organism: Treponema sp.; assembly: GCA_031269405.1. The sequence goes on from JAISZE010000066.1 coordinate 5,209, forward strand.
CGCCAGGGAGCTGCTTATCGAAAAAGGCTGGGATCCCAAATTCGGCGGCAGGCCGCTGCGGCGGGCGATACAGAAGGAGCTTGAGGATCCCCTTTCGCTCTACATCCTTGAAGGCTCTTTTTCCAGAGGCGCCCTTTTCAAGGCAGGCACCGGAGACGGAAAAATAACCCTCTGTGCCGAAGTAAGCGCCGCTGTTGCGCGGTAGCAGGGCAGGGTCATTTACTTTCCAAAGGCTGGAACCTGCCAAAACATTGAAGAATTTTTACTCGTGAAGGCGGACAAGGATACATGAAGCGGTACTTCTTTCCTTCCTTTTGCGCCTTCTTCGCCGTTGCGGTTAGTTTTTTCTTCAAAATAAATGACGTTGTTCTGCCGGGGCCCGAAATGCCTCATTTTGAAATGTTACCGAAAGGCCCCCCGTGATGAGACATTTCAAAAAGTAACCGAAACCTTTTGGGTAGGACATTTAGAAAAGGTAACTTTAGCCTTGTGGACAGCCAAAAGATTGTCGATGGCCTGGTTAAGAGTATACTGCAAGTCGACCGGGTTCAGCACTGCCCGCCGGGCGGAGAGCCCGGCCTTCTCCTGCTCTGTCAGAGAAGATTCCATGAGCCTCTGGTAGGGCGTTTTTAAGGCTTTGTCATAAACCTTGACCGT
>JAISZE010000087.1 GCA_031269405.1 Treponema sp.
AATGAGGATAGTTGTCCCTCCCTTGAGCTTCCCAAGGGTCTTATAAAGCCGCTCTTCGCTTTCGGTGTCCATATTGGCAGTAGGCTCATCAAGGATGAGGATGCCGGGCTTTGAAGCCAGGGCCCTGGCCGCCAGGACCCTCCGGCGCTGGCCCCCTGAAAGGTCGCTGTAGGGCCTGGATGCAAGATCCGTAATCTCAGCCTGGGCCATAGCCTCCTCGACAGCGGCCTTGTCGGCAGGTCCGTACTTCCTGGAAAGCCCGCGGAAGCGGCCCATTCTTACCACTTCCGCCACAGTGACAGGAAAAGCCCGGTCCAGTTGGGGCTGCTGGGGAACATAACCAATCCCTTCGCTGCCCCTGGAGGGCACTTGTTTGCCGAAGATCTCCACACTGCCCTTTTGGGGGATCTCAAGCCCTAAAAGAAGTTTGAGCACCGTGGTTTTCCCCGAGCCGTTAGGCCCTACCAAGGCGACAAATTCACCCTGGTGGATGTGGAAACTGGCCTCTTCTAGAACCCTGTTCCCGTTATAGGAAAAAGAAACCTTATCAAAACGGAGGGCTATGTTCTGCTCTACCGGATGTATGCACTTCATTCCCGCCCTCCAGGCGCCGCGGCCTTCAATGCCGCTCCTATGATCCTGATATTAGCCAGCCAGTCAGGGGCTAGGGGATCGAGGCTTACCAGCTCCGCGCCGGCAGCCGCCGCGGCGGTACGGGCTGACTCTGCCGGGAACTGGGCCTGAACAAAAATAACCCTTACTTTTTCTTTCCTGGCTTTTTCAATCAATTCCCCAAGTTTCCTGGGAGCCGGTTCTTTACCCCCTGTTTCCACAGCTTCCTGGATGATGCCGAACTCATCCAGAAAATACCCGAAAGCCGGATGGTATACAAAAATCCTTTTGCCCCTTAAAGGTTCAAGGGCGGCCCTCAGGTTTTCAAATTCCGAATCTATATCGGTAATGAGGGTTTCGCAGTTTTCCCGGTAAAGTACGGCATTGCCTTCGTCAGCGGCGCAGAGGGCGTCCCTGATATGGCGGGCCATGATCTTCGCCGGTTCGCGGCCCAGCCAGGTATGGCGGTCTATGCCTCCGTGTTCTTCGTTATCATCACCGTCATCCTCATGGTCCTCAAGGTTCCTGAAACGGACTCCTTCAGTGCCGTCCACAATCACCAGACCGGGAAAGAGGGCTTCGATCTTGGGCCTGAGGCTTAGTTCAAATTCTGTACCTGAAAGCACCCAGAACCGGGCCCCGGCGAGTTCAGTCATCTGCTTCGGGCTGGGTTCGTAACTGTGCGGATTTTGTCCCTGCCCTGCAAGGACCAGGATTTCCACGAGATCCCCGGCAATGCGGGACACGAAATAGTTCTGCGGAGGTATGGAGAGGGCGACGACCGGTTTTCGCGCAGTTTCCGGGGCTTTAGAGCTTCCTGAACCGCAGCCTGCGCAAAACGCCGCAAGAAACCATAGCAGCCGGGCAGACACAACCCCGATATGCTTTTTCAACAGTTCATTCCGCCTTATTGAGCCGTTCAATACATTCCAGAAAGGCGTCTTTCAAATCCAAAAGGGCTGTGTTGACAGCCGATTTTCTATCTTCCCGGTAGCCGGGCAGCCGTTCCGTAAGGTTTATCACCGGAGCGGCCTGGATGATAACCCGCCTGGGGAAGATGCTGATCCTGTCGGCATAGGCCCCTCCCATAGTACGGTTGGCGAAATCCCAGAGATTCTGGGTGTATTCGATTTTATCATGCAGGAAAGCGTCGTCAGACGGAACCGGGACCCGAAAATACCATGAAAAATCCACTACCTCAAGGTGGCGGCTGGCGTGCCAGGCTTCGCCGGCCTGGAGATCTGTAACTGCCCGCTCAACGCCCGTAAGGCCATCCAGAGCCGCGGCGTCCATTCCCGGAAGTATCATCCGGTCCCAGCAGGTCTGGCGGAGGCTGTACAACCGGGCGAACACATCCCCTGGGGCTTTTATCCCCAGGATACGCTCGGAAGTTTCCAGGGCGGCGTTGATTACCGCATCCATGCGATCTTCAAAGGCCAGATCCGGATCAGGGGCAATCCCATAACGCTTCTCGTTAACCTCAAGGATATGATCCCTGGCCGCCCTGAGTCTTTTGGAAAAAGACGGCTGTTTCTTCCTGTTTCCGGCGCCTGTGTATTTTTCAATCTTCCTGATAAGGTTTTCCACTGTCAGCCTTCCCCAGGAACCAAAGCGGAAATGAACGGCTACAGGCAGGATCTCCACAGGGACCGGGCTGCCCCCGGAAACCAGGCGCTCCGCAGCGTGAAAACCTATCCTGATAACCCCCGGTTCAAGGCGGGGCACGGATTCGGTAGTATAGGAAGTCTGGCCTTCGGGCGCCAGGGCCAGAGGCCAGGGCCCGCCGGTGAGGGCCGTGTAGATACGGTTCATACCCTCGCGGTCCAGCTTGGCATGGTGTATCGGCATAGCCCCCACATTGGGCAAAACGTACCGGGCCACCGGGCCACCCCAGCGGACCACCTCGTAGCCGTAGACGAACACCGCGTGCGGGAACCGGGCAAAGCGCACCCCCGCCCTGGCAGCCAGGCGCCGGAGCTTAAACAGGAAAAACCAGGCCAGAAGCTGGGGTTCCCCGCCGTTGGGGTGCCTGAAGGCGATAATACAGCGGCTTTCCCCCCCAAGTGCCCGCTTGAAAGCGCCGAACAGGTCCTGCTCCCCCCGGAGAACTACCCTGGCTACGCCGTAAAACAAGAAGAGGTAAAACCGGACCAGTATCCTGAGGCAACAAAGAACAAACTTCGAAATCCGGGGTTCCGGAAGCTGAACATCCGGCAATGCTTTTGCCACCGGCTTCATGTAGGGTCTATGCATTTCCTCACAATCCTACACTGAATGGACCGGGGGTTTCAATAATTCATCTCCTTATGAGGGCAGAAAGCATATCAATAAAAAATCTCCGCCGCAGAGCGCTCAAGTTGACCCGCAATCACGCCTTGACAGCCCGGGAGCGGGGAAAACCCTGGGAAAAACGCTTGTAGAGTCCGCCTCCGCTATGGAAAGACTTGACGCCGGCGTCAAGTCTTCCGATACGCTCCGGCGGAGAATTCCAAATGTTTCTCCCAGGCTTTCCCCCGCTCCCGGTATTTCACAAATTGTGCGGGTCAAGTTGAGCCCAAGGGAGGGGGGGTATAGGCCGTTATGATTGAAAAGGCTATTATTCCTTGAGCTGGGAGCGCCGCCTTCCTTTCATCCCTTTAACTATGCTATACTGTATCTAAAGGAGCCCAAAGTGAAAACAGTACTTAAAATAGAAGGTATGTCCTGCGAACACTGCGTAAAGCACGTAAAGGAAGCCCTCGAAGGGGTGGGGGGGGTCAAATCCGCCAAGGTCAGCCTCAAAGACAACTCCGCCTCGGTGGACCATAACGACAAAGTCCCCCTCGACAGCCTCAAAGCCGCCGTCGCCGAAGCGGGATACGCCGTAGTTTAGCGCCTGAGGCATTGAGCGCGTTAACGATAGGCGGACATAAACGGGCCGTGGGCCGCGATAAGCTCGTCCACCATTTTCACAATATCGTCCAGCGGCAGTTCCGCTGCCGTATGGGGGTCCATCATGGCGGCGTGGTAGATATGTTCCTTCTTTTTGGTTCTCGCGGCCTCAATGGTAAGAAGCTGGACATTGATATTGCTCAGGTTCATGGCGGCCAGTTGGAGCGGCAGGGGGCCGGCATAGCCCGGAGTAATGCCGCTTGAGTCCACCAGGCAGGGCACTTCCACGCAGGCTTCAGGCGGGAGGTTCGGGATACAGCCGTGGTTTATCACATTGCCGCCTATCTTGTAAGGCTTCCCGGTGATCATGGCTTCCATGATGTGTGAAGCGTACTCATGGCTCCGCTCATGGGACAGTTCGGTTTTGCTTGCCAGGGCTTGGTATTCCTCGTTCCAGCCCGCGATCTGGGAGATACAGCGCCGGGGGTATTCGTCCAGGGGGATGTTGAACCGGTCTATCAGTTCAGGATACCTGCTCTTGATATAGAAAGGATTGTATTCGGCGTTATGCTCGCTCGATTCGGTGCAGTAGTAGCCGAGTTTGGCGAGATAATCATAGCGCACCATATCCCAGTGCTTTTCGTTTTTATTCTTTTCCGCAGCCCGCTTTTTTATTTCCGGGTAGAGATCGTTCCCCTGGGCGTCGCGGATTTCCAGCAGCCAAGCCATGTGGTTGATGCCTGCGATGAGTTCCCGCCGGCCTTCCAGTTTGTCTTCCATGCCCAGGGATTTAAGAAGTCCTTCGGAACAAACCTGGACGCTGTGGCAGAGGCCCACGGTTTTTACCGCCGTGCAGCGCTGCATATAGCCCGAAAGCATAGCCATGGGGTTGGTGTAGTTCAGGAACCACACATCCGGGCAGACTTCTTCCATATCCCTGGCGAATTCTTCCATTACCGGGATAGTCCGCAGGGCCCGCATAATTCCCCCGATACCCAGGGTATCCGCGATGGTCTGGCGGAGGCCGTATTTTTTGGGAATCTCAAAGTCTGTGATAGTAGCCGGGTCATAACCCCCGACCTGGATGGCGTTCACTGCGAACAGGGCGCCTTTGAGGGCCGCCTTGCGGTTTTCCGGCCCCAAGTAGCTCCTGATATGCGCCTTTCCCCCCTGGCCCTGGTTGATGGCCTGGATGATGGTCTCGCTCTGCTTGAGCCGCTGGCCGTCTATGTCATAGAGGGCGATTTCGCAGTCTTTCATAACAGGGGAACACATACAGTCCCCCAGCACGTTCCTGGCAAAGACGGTGCTTCCTGCACCCATAAATGCAATCTTAACCATGTTATTCATTCCTCCTTAACTATGCTTCGCTGTTGCCAGCTTTCTCGGCCTCAGGCCCGGCCTCCGCTTCAACATCTTCAGCGGAATAATCATCGCCTTCAAGGACCTCTGCGGCTTTTTCAAGCTTCCGTTTTTCAAGTATTTCATCCATAAGCACATCCAGGTCCTGCTCATCCTCGTCGAAAAGCTTGACATCCCTGTAACGCTTCATGCCGGTACCCGCCGGGATGGGATGGCCGATGATGATGTTCTCCTTGAGCCCCCGCAGATAATCCACGGACCCTGCAATAGCGGCGTTGGTGAGCACCCTGGTGGTTTCCTGGAAACTCGCGGCAGAAAGGAACGAATCGATGTTGAGGCTGGCCTTGGTGATGCCCTGGAAAACAGGCCGCGCCACAGCGGGCTGTCCGCCCTGAGCGATGACATGGTTGTTCTCCTCATGGAAGCGGTATTTGTCCACCATCTGCCCGTAAATGAACTTGGTGTCCCCGACTTTCACTATTTCTACCTTGCGCATCATCTGGCGGATGATAACGCCAATATGTTTGTCGTTGATAGAAACGCCCTGGAGCCGGTACACCTGCTGGATCTCGTCCATCAGGTAACGCTGCAACTGGCTTTCACCCAGGATATGGAGGATGTCATGGGGATTGATGGCGCCTACGCAGAGGCTTTCGCCGGCTTCCACCGTGTCGCCGTCCCTTACGAGAAGGCGCTTGGTCATAGGGATAAGATGCTTGTATTCTTTACCGAAGGCATCCTCAATTATGATCACCCGTTTGCCCTTGATAATGTTCTTGAAATGGACGGTGCCGGAAACCTCCGCAAGCACAGCGGGGCTCTTGGGTTTACGGGCTTCAAAGAGTTCCGAAACCCTGGGAAGGCCGGAAGTAATATCCATGGCCTTAGCCGATTCCTTGAGGGTTTTTGCGATAGTACGGCCGGCGTTGATTTTGTCCCCTTCGTCAACCTGAATATAAGCCCCGCCAGGGAGGAAATAAGCGGCCGCTTCATTACCGTCATCATCGGTTATGATAATCCTGGGCTGCTTGCTTTCAGGCTGGAATTCGGTGATCCGTTTTTCGATATTCCCGGTGTCTTCGTCAATTTCTTCCTTCAAAGTAGTACCCGGAATAATATCTTCGTACTTGATGGTGCCTGTAGCTTCGGCTATGATGGGATCCGAGAAGGGATCGAAGGTAGCAATGGTCTTTTCAGCCTCCACCACTTCGCCCTTCTTTGCCACGAATTCCGAACCATTGCGGATTTCAATTTTCTGATCCTGGCCGATAAGGAAGAGCGTACGGGATTTGCCTTCAGCCAGTACCATGGCGTAGGCGATCTCCGGGGAGAGGATCTCTTCCCTCCCGTGTTTGATAATAGGGGCATCCCTGACGACGCGCTGGCCGTCTTCCACCAGAAGTTCATCCCTGGATTCCAGCTTGTATTCCTTCATTATCTTGTTGACTATCGTGTAACCCTTTCTGGTAAAGAGCCACCGTCCGTCAGGAAGCTCCACATGGACACCGTCAACCTCGCGGATGTAAACCGGGTACTTGAGGAAGATGCGGTTTTCCTCGCTTATCTTAGTGGCGGCGCCGCCGATATGGAAGGTCCGCATAGTAAGCTGGGTGCCGGGCTGGCCGATGGACTGCGCCGCAATAGTTCCTACAGCTTCGCCGATATCCACAGAACGGTTAGTGGCCAGGTTCCTGCCGTAGCACTTGCGGCAAACCCCGTGTTTGGCCTCGCAGGTAAGGACCGTTCTAATGAGCACCGATTCCACCCCGGCGGCTTCGATTTTGGCGGCGATTACTTCGGTGATTTCCTCGTTGACATCGACGATGAGCTCCTTGGTGATAGGATGCTTCACCTGTTCAAGGGTATAACGCCCTACGATCCGGTCGCTCAGGGGTTCGACAATATCCTCGCCGTCTTTGATAGCCGAGTAGGCAATACCGTTGATGGTGCCGCAGTCGTTTTCGTTGACCACCACATCCTGGGCGATGTCCACAAGGCGCCGGGTAAGGTAACCCGCTTCGGCGGTTTTAAGGGCCGTGTCTGCCAGCCCCTTCCGGGCGCCATTAGTGGAGATGAAAAATTCGATAACCGAAAGCCCTTCTTTAAAATTAGACCTGATAGGGAGTTCGATAATGTCCCCCGAGGGTTTTGCCATAAGGCCCCGCATACCCGCAAGCTGGCGGATCTGGTTGCGGCTTCCCCGGGCTCCGGAGTTAGCCATCATGTACACCGAGTTAAAACCATCACGGTCCGCTTCCAGGGTTTTCATCATGATATTCGTGAGGTCTTCGTTGGTCTTGGACCAGACCTCGATGACCCGGTTGTACCGCTCTTCATTGGTGATGGTCCCCTGACGCCAGTGCCGCTGGATTTCCTCTACAGCCTTGTTCGCCTTGTCGATCATTTCAGGTTTTTCTTTAGGCACCACAATATCATCCACCCCGATAGTGGCGCCAAATACGGTAGCGTATTTGTATCCTGTGGCTTTGATAACATCCAGCATCTTTACGGTAGTCCAGGAGCCTTTCTCACTGAAAATATTTTCTATCAGCGCCCGGAGTTCCTTATCCTTCAGTTCATAATTGATGAAGGGGATTTCCGGGGGCATCTCTTCGTTGAACACCAACCGCCCCGGGGTAGTCTCAATAAGACCGCCGCTGTGTATCCGGGCTTCTTTGCCCGCCTTTTCCCAAACAGGGAATTTAGGAGGCTTAACTTTGACGGACGCTTCCCAATCCAGGGACTTGGTTTCCACAGCCATGAGAATTTCCTCAACCGAGGAATAACGCCGCCCTTGGCCTTTGGCGCCGGACTTAATCCGGGTAAGGAAGTTGATCCCCAGGACCATGTCCTGAGAGGGGAACACAATGGTCTTGCCGTTAGCGGGATTGAGGAGGTTCCGGGCGCTGAGCATCAATGTCCAGCATTCCATCTGGGCCGCCTGGGTAAGGGGCACATGGACCGCCATCTGGTCGCCGTCAAAGTCAGCGTTAAAGGCGTGGCAGACCAGGGGATGGAGTTTGATGGCCTTTCCTTCCACCAGGATGGGCTCGAAAGCCTGAATACCCAGGCGGTGCAGGGTAGGAGCGCGGTTGAGGAGCACCGGGTGTTCCTTAACCACTTCGTCCAGTATGGCGAAGACTTCGGGGGTTTCGGCTTCAACCATCATCTTGGCTTTTTTGATATTGTAGACCACGTCCTTGTCCACAAGCTTCTTCATAATGAAGGGCTTGAAGAGTTCCAGGGCCATTTTGGTGGGAAGGCCGCACTGCCACATCTTGAGATCCGGCCCTACGGTGATAACCGAACGGCCCGAGTAGTCAACCCGCTTGCCCAGGAGGTTCTGCCTGAACCGGCCCTGCTTGCCCTTGAGCATATCGGAGATGGATTTGAGGGGGCGGTTGCTGGCGCCCTTCACCACCCGCTTCTTTTTGGAGTTGTCGAAAAGGGCGTCCACCGCTTCCTGAAGCATGCGCTTCTCGTTGCGGATGATGATGTCCGGGGCGTTCAGGGCCTGGAGCCGCCTGAGGCGGTTGTTCCGGTTGATAACCCGGCGGTAGAGGTCGTTAAGATCGCTGGTGGCGAAACGGCCGCCGTCAAGCTGCACCATAGGGCGCAGTTCCGGGGGAATCACGGGAATCACGTCCAGGATCATCCATTCGGGCTTGTTGTCGGAGTTGCGGAAATTCTCGACAATCTCGATGCGTTTGAGGAGCCGCTTGTCGCTCTTGGCCCCTTTCTCGATCATTTTGACCCGCAGATCAGCGGCCATTTGATCCAGGTTGATGTTTTCCAGGAGGGTCCTTACAGCCTCGGCGCCCATGCCGGCGGTAAAGCCGCCGCCGTAGCGTTCCTGGGCCTCGTAGTACTCTTCCTCCGAGAGGAGCTGCATCTTTTTGAGATCCGTGTCCCCCGGTTCGATGACCACATATTTTTCGTAGTAAAGCACCGACCGGAGGTTGTTCATGGTCATATCCAGGAGGAGGCCCATGCGGCTGGGCACCGAGCGGTAGTACCAGATATGGGAAACCGGGGCGGCCAGCTCAATATGGCCCATGCGTTCCCGGCGCACCTTGAAATGGGTAACCTCGACACCGCAGCGGTCGCAGATGACCCCCTTGTAGCGGATGGACTTGAACTTGCCGCAGTAACACTCCCATTCCTTGGTGGTCCCGAAGATCCGCTCGCAGAAGAGGCCGTCTTTTTCGGGCCTGAGGGTCCGGTAGTTGATGGTCTCCGGCTTTTTTACTTCCCCGTAAGACCAGGCCCGGATCATCTCCGGAGAAGCCAGCCGTATCATTATCGAATCAAAATCTTGAATATCCCGCATTGTTATCCCCCTCTGATTTTAGAAATTGCTCCCGCTCTTGGCGATGAGTTCTTCATCCCGTTCGGTAAGCGGGATCTGTTTATTCTTATTGTCATAAATGGTCATGTCCAGCGCCAGGCCCCGGAGTTCCTGCATCAGTACGTTGAAGGATTCGGGGATCCCCGCGGTGGTGGAGGGTTCCCCCTTCACAATGGCCTCGTAGATTTTGGACCGTCCGGTCATATCGTCGGACTTGATGGTGAGGAGTTCCTGGAGGGTATTGGCGGCGCCGTAGGCTTCCAGGGCCCAGACTTCCATTTCCCCCAGGCGCTGGCCGCCGAACTGGGCCTTGCCTCCCAAGGGCTGCTGGGTTACCAGGGAGTAGGGGCCGGTAGACCGGGCGTGCATCTTGTCGTCCACCAGATGGTGGAGCTTGAGGAAGTAGATGATGCCGCAGAAGATGGGGTTCACAAAGGGCTCGCCGGTACGGCCGTCCCGGAGTCGGGCCTTGCTGGTTACCGGAAGGCCCGCTTCCTTGAGCTTCTCCTCGATCTGCCCCGTAGAAGGGGACTGGAACACCGGCGCCGAATACCACTCGTCCAGGGTGGAAGCGGCCCAGCCCAGTTCGGTTTCCAGGAGTTGGCCGATGTTCATGCGGGAAGGAACCCCCAGGGGGGTAAGGCAGAGGTCCAAAGGCGTGCCGTCTTCCATATAAGGCATATCCTCTTCAGGGAGGATGCGGGCCACGACGCCTTTGTTGCCGTGCCGTCCGGCCATTTTGTCGCCTTCCCGGAGTTTCCGCTTGGTTGCGATCAAAACCTTTACCACTTCGTCCACCCCTGGGTTGAGATCGTCCCCTTCGGTGCGTTTAAGGCGCTGGATATCGATAATCGTCCCTTCCACGCCGTGGGGCACCCTGAGGGAAGAATCCCGGACTTCCTTGGCCTTTTCGCCGAAGATGGAGTTGAGGAGCTTGAATTCCGGGGTGGTCTCGGTTTCGCTCTTGGGCGTAACCTTCCCTACCAGGATGTCCCCGGAGCGGACTTTGGCGCCTACCCGGATGATGCCTTCGCTGTCCAGGTTGTCCAGGCTCTTTTCCGAAGTATTGGGAATGTCCCTGGTAAGCTTTTCGGGCCCCAGTTTGGTTTCCCGGACTTCTGTGGGGAATTCCTTGATGTGGATAGAGGTGAACATATCGTCCTTAACCACCCGTTCCGAGATGAGGATAGAGTCTTCGTAGTTGTACCCGTTCCAGGGCATAAAGCCTACCAGGATGTTCCGGCCCAGTGCCAGTTCGCCGTTCCTGGTGGCAGGACCGTCGGCAATCACCTGGCCGGCAGTGATCTTTTCGCCCAGCTTGACCACAGGACGCTGATTGTAGCATGTATCCTGGTTGGTCCGCTGGTACTTTACCAGCCTGTAGGTGTCAAGGCCGTCAGGGCCGGCTTCGGGGATGCGTTCTTTCGGATCATCAGGCTTGATGACGATTTCCTGGGATGTAACCCGCGCCACCGTACCGTTCCGCCTGGCTTTGACCAGGACCCCTGAATCGTAGGCGCATTTGCCTTCCATGCCCGTACCCACCCGGGGGGCTTCGGGGAACACCAGGGGCACCGCCTGGCGCTGCATGTTGGAACCCATGAGAGCCCGGTTGGCGTCGTCATGCTCCAGGAAGGGAATGAGGGACGCCGAAACCGAGATGATCTGCTTGGGAGACACGTCCATGTACTGAATGTCCTCAGGACCCCGGGTGGTGTAGTCGCCCTGGCGGCGGCAGGAGATCTGTTCGTCAGTGAAACTGCCGTTGTTGTTAAGCCTGGCCGAAGCCTGGGCTATGTAGTAGCGATCCTC
>JAISZE010000042.1 GCA_031269405.1 Treponema sp.
AGGGATCTTCCATCTTTTTGTTGATGAGCAGATCGTTATAAACCGATCCGGGAACCTTCGCCGGGAGCCAGGGGCCGCCGGGGATCTTCCTCATTTTCCATTTTTTATGAAGCTTCTGAACTCGCATAATGATTTCTCCTTGTGATCGAAGCTGTTCCAAAACTTCAGTCTTTGGAACAGCTTTATTTGCTTTTATAGTATAATCTATATCGCTTTTTGTCCAAGGCTTCGATTATGCTTTGTTTTTTACGCGGCGCGGCAGGTTGGACTGCTAGAAAGCCGTCATCCCCTCCTCTGTTTCCATGGCTTCTTCTGCCCTGAAAGAGCCGTTTTCCAAGACTTCCCGGCCCGCTTCAGTTCCTGCCGCAGCCCCGTCTTTTTTGAATTCCGGGCGGAACTCCACGTGTTCTGCCACAATGCTGATCCTGGAATGGGCCTTGCCGTCCGCGCCGGTCCAGCGGTCCTGTTTAAGGCGCCCTACTACCCGCACCCCGCGGCCCTTGCGGCCCAGGCTGTAACAATTTTCTGCAAGTTTCGACCATGCCTCAACATCGAAAAAGCTTACTTCTTGTTCCATCTGTGAATCATGCTTGTAAAAGCGGTTCGAAGCCAGACTGAAGGTGCAGATCGGAGTCCCCTTTGCGGTTGCGCGGTACAGAGGATCCCGTACCAGATTGCCTTCGATGAGGATAGAATTAATGTTGTTGCTCATAAAGCCTCCATCGGGAGAATATCCCGAAATACAAACGTTCCGGCATTGACGCGCCGGCCATAAGCGCCCTGCTGTCTTTGGAAACAACAACCGGGCTGAATTACCCATGGTAAGCTCTATACGGCTCCGGGATGCGGGGCGCTTCATTATTTTTAACAATTTTTTTTTTGCAGGAACTAAGGGCTAGAACTTAACCGTTTCCAGGAGTTTAACCATGTAGAGTTCGATGTACATTCTGAGCGATTCCTTCCCGCTTAAATCCCGGAGCGAAGGGGTGCCGTTTACGATGCCCGCCGCCAACTGGGCCAGGTTTTCCCGGGTGATCTTGAAGTGCCTGTGAACCCTCAGCGTCCGGCGGAGATTGTCCCTGACCAGGGCGTTTACGTCTTCGACCAGGTTTGCCCGGGCCTGCTGGTTGATGAGCCTGCTCCAGCGGGTTTCCAGTTCCGCAAGGTAGCTGTCCAGGGAATGTCCCTGGGGGACCATGGTGAATTCAATTTCCCGTGCAGCAGTAAATATTTCCCTGGAACTCTCTTTCCCGGCTGCCGGTTCCTCAATTTCATCATCTTCGTTCCGGCCTTCAAGCTTTTCCTTCCTCTTTCTGAACAGGTTTTTGAAAAACCTGATGACGCCGGTGATGACAGACATGGAATACCAGAACGGGAGGAGCAGCTTGGCGTCTTCCAGGAGATCTTTGCGCTTGAGAAGGAAGAGGGAGGAATAAGGGAGCATCTCGCCTTTGATAAATATCCGGGACGCTGTAGGGACCGCTCCGGCATCTTCCATTTCGTCATAGACGAGCTGGAGCTTGGGATCCTCAAGGATAGCCGTAAGCACAGGGCAGAGCTTTGCCGTGTAGCGGGACAGGAGTTTTTCAAATTCCTTGTCGTTCTCCATAGCCGCTTCGCTGCGGTATTCCTGGATCAGGCGGACCCAGCGCCGGGAAACAGCTTTTTTCAGTTTTTCCCGCCCTTCCCCAAGGAGCCGGGCGCAGAGGAGGAGGAGCTTGCTTTTGGATACAAAGCAGCGTTCCTTATCGGGGCCGATGACGATGAGGAGTTCCGGCAGCGCGTCAGAGGGGCTTTCGGTAGTCTGCTTTTTAAGCCATTCTTCCAGATCTTCCTCGGAATACTGGCTCAGGAGGAGGACCCCTTTGGTGCTGGTAAATTTGATAATCTGGTCCAGGGTATACAGGTACGGGGGCTTGTTAAGATGCTGTTCCAGATTCTTGAGGGCAAATTCCCGCTCCCGCCTTTTTACCATAAGGGCCTTGTAGTAACTGTTTGCGGCTTCCAGTATATAGACAGCCTGGACCGCCGCGGTATCGTCGCCCAGGCGGTCCTTTTTCTTTCTGATGTCCCCTTTAACCAGAATGCTGAAATGAGCCCAGAACAGGTAGGAAAATTCCCTGCCTTCCTCAATAGCGGCGTAACAATCCAGGGGCCTTATGAGGATTTGGTTGAGCAGATCCCTCAGGTACGCTTCCTTGCCCATGAGCTGGGGGGTCAGTTTGCGGAGCGCGAATTCCTTGTTGTTGTGGTTCCGCAGGTAGTTTCGCACCTTGAGGAGAGAGGCCTCTAAGAGCCGCCTGGGAACCATGCCTGCCAGTACCAGGGCGGAGCCGAAATCCTCCGGGAACCCGATGCGGAGTATAGGCAAATCCGTTTCCTGGGGATCGGCCAGGTACACAGGCAAGTCCGATTCCACCCCTAGGGGCTTTTTCTGGGTTTCCGGTATCTCGATGCCCAGGGACTCTTCGCTGGGGAAAGGGAGATCCGCGTTAGCGTCCATATTGCTGTAGTATTCCCGGAGAAGATCGAGATAGAAATGGGACAGGTAAATCCGGCCTTCTTCAGTGTCGCTGAAGAGTTCGCATTTCCCGTCCTCTGCCAGAGCCGCCAGTTCCATCCTGAATTTTGCCGCTGTTTCCTGGGTCCATTTAAGCCACTCAGGCTGATCTTCCGACATGCGTTTGGCGTGCTTTTCCAGAAAAGAGAGAAAAGTTTCTATTTCGATATACGGAGAATTGTTTTTGTTCGCGTACGACATTAAAATCGAATATAAATCTGTTCTTTGGGCCATAATCTTTCCGTCATTATAACCTGAATATATCGTTTTGTCATTATTTGCCGATGGATCGCCAGGGAGGAAAAAACCACGGGCCGGCGCGGACGGAACGGGCGGGAGATAAGGAATAATAACCGCTAAGGCGAAGTAGGCGGATAAGGCGAAGTAGGCGATGAAATATTTTAAGAGAACCCCCCTCTTTCCCCTTTCCTTCTTCGACTTTTTCGCCGCTGCGCTTACTGTTTTTCCTCTTCTTCGCCCGTGTTCTCCGGGTAGGCCGTGGTTATAGTGAATTAATGCCCGGCGCTCTCAGGGAATCACCGCTTTTTCTATCGCGCTGTAGGGGCCTTTCCCGCCTTCCCGCTCGATTTCCCAGGCCGCGGCGTTTTGGGTGATTTGGGCGGTAAAATTGTCCCCCCAAACAGCCAGTTCAGCGTCGGAGTCCGGTATTTTTCTGGTTCCGCTCATAACAGCTTCTTATCTTGTATAATAGTTCCCCCCATACGGGGAGGAAAGCTCCCCGGTTTCTAACCGGTTTTCACCGGCTGCCCCAGGTGGGGCAGCGACTCCCCCAGGTGGGGCAGCGACTCCTCCAGGTGGGGCAATGATTCCCCCAGGTGGGGCAGCGACTCCTCCAGGTGGGGCAACGATTGCCGCTCGAGCGGCAACG
>JAISZE010000095.1 GCA_031269405.1 Treponema sp.
TAGAAGACGCCCTTCTCAAGACCTTTAAGAATTTCATCCTTCCCAAGGAGGTAGGTTTGGCTTTCGTAATAATACTGATCAAAAGAGACGCCGGTGCGCCGGTAGGTTTCCTGCATGCCCCTGATGGTCCAGGCGTTCATCTTCTTCCAGAGCTCTACGGTTTCCGCGTCCCCTGCTTCCCATTTGCGGAGCAACTCCTGGGCCCGGCTTTCCGCGCCGGGATCTTCCTGGCTCATTTTATGGAACCTGACGTACCAGTCCCCTACAAAACGGTCGCTCTTGACCCCTTCGGACTCAGGGGTCCTGTTTTCGCCGTGTTCCTTATACGCAAGCATGGACTTACAGATATGGACCCCCCGGTCGTTGATGATGCAGACTTTGCGGACTTCCGCACCGCAGGCCCTGAGGATGCGGGAAACGCTTTCCCCGAGGACATCGTTGCGGAGGTGCCCCAGGTGGAGGGGTTTATTAGTATTAGGACTTGAAAATTCCACCATGATCCTGGTCCCGTTAAGGGCGCCGGGCCTGCCGAAATCCCCCGGCTCCCCGGTTTCAGCGCCGCCGTTTTCAGCCAGGATCTCCTTCAGAATAATTCCTGCGGTTTCGCCCCGGTCAAGGCGCACATTCACATAGGGCCCCTCGGAGGTAAAACTGCCGCCAGCCGGAACAGCCTGTTCCGCAGCCAGCTTATCGCAGACCAGCCTGGCGATCTGGGGCGGCCCTTTGCGCAGGAGTTTAGCGTAACTGAACATAGGGAAACCAAGGTCCCCCATTTCGGGCTTAGGCGGAATTTCAGCCGTTATCCGGGGGGCCTCAATAACATCATTAAGCCCCGCGTCTTTACACAAGGCGTTTAAAGCACCTGAGATGCGGATTTTCCAGGGTTCTTTGTAGTCAAACATGCTGGGTTATTATAAACAGGGTACGAAGGCATATCAAGCGGAAACGGCGCAGGTTCATCTTCCTGCTTCCATGACGTCAATATCGTCAAGGATTTGAATGACCTTCTGGAATTTCTGAACCGCCTCGGATATTTCATTGATGAATTCAGCGCCTTTCCCTGCCATTTTCTGCATATTAGCAAGGGCGCCGTATTTCCCCTTAACGTCTTTGTCGAGAATACCGTTAAGGACATTAATCATGCTCCGTGCTGCCCGCCTGGCGGAATCCACGATACCCAGGGCTTCACCGGATGCTTCTTCTATCACAATTTGAATCTTCCGCCGTTTGACCGGCAGGGATGACATGTCCTGCCTGGCCTGGGCATACCGTTTTCCGTAATCGCCTGAAGGGGAGATCTTCATTTCGAATTTACGGATATCGTCTTCAAGTTTGATAATCTCATTATAACTTTCGGCAAATTCCGTGCGGTTCTCTTTGTGGATAAATTCGCCGTCAATGAGTATAGGCCGTAACACTTTGTTAATATCAGCCATAAAAACCACGGAATAAAAGGTGAGAAGGAATGAGAGGCTAAAAGTCCCCTTAATAGGGAGGCCTTCGGGGTTGGCGTCTGAAATAGTGTTCCCCAGGATCTTGAGGTTAGTGCCTTTGAGGAAATAACGGAACGAATCGAGAAGCTCCCGGTGGCGGCGTTCCCGCATGTAGTCGGCGAAGAGGGCTTCGATGCGGCGTTTCCAGTACTCGCGATAGACCGCAAACCAATCTTCGCCGCCTGAAATTTCATGAGGCGAGATAGTCATATTTTTCCCCGCGCAGCGGAGGATTTTGGTAAGAGGCACCTGTTTGTTGAATTCCCGGATAACCGCCAGGGCGTCTTCGGCCCGGGCCAGGAGGGAACGGATTTCCTTGTTGATGTCAAATCCATTCTCACCTACCCGTTCCTGGAGGAGAAAAACAAAGAGGGACTCCAAAAGGGGCATAGGCGGAATAGCTCTGAGGGAAAGCAGTATATTATTGAGGGATGAAAGCAGTTCCCTGACAATGTTAACCGAACAGCTCTGGCCGTTTACCGGGGGATCGAAGGAAAAAGCCATGATCACCCGGTCAAAGGAAAAAGACGCCAGTTCCTTAAGACAGTACAAAGACCGGGCGTCGAAATACATAGTCTCCCGCAGGTCGCCGGTAATTTCCTCAAGGGCGTCTTCCATGGCCTTGAAGGCCATGTGCCGAAGTTCCAGTTCTGACGCATCAGGGAATTGTTCACCCAAAACACCGGGATCCGTCCCGGCCTGGAGCTTTTGATGGATCTGCCCCATTTCAAGGGAACCCAGGAAGCCGTAAAAAACCCCTTTGTCCCGGTTAAACCCCGCGTCCAGGGCGGTGTAGAAGAACCGCGACGCTTCCTTGAGGGTTTCAAATTGGCTGAAAAACCCGGGAAGGAGCATACGGTTCTGATAATCGTAAAGCCCCGGGGAAAATTCCTCGATATTCCTGCCCAGATCGGCCACCTGTCTGTCCTCGAAGATCTTAACCGCAGGCACGGCCTTGAAAAGCCCCAGGATAAAATACCATAGCCGGTAATACCAGGGCAGCCGGGCATACTGCTCTTCAATACCCGTAACGGGAATCTGCCCGGGCTCCTCAAAATAAAGAGGCTCGTCAGAAATATTAGACTGGCCTTTCAGCTTCTCAAGGAGATTGTACCGCTCATCCAGGGACAGCGTGGAAACCAGCTGGTTAAAATTCCCGTTTTCCGCCATAAATAAACTATAAGATGGGGTTCTGCACGAGGTCAACCGGAAAACAGCACGCATGTTCCCGAAAATATTTGATGAACACAGTTTCAGACAAATACTTTTCAAACTTATTGACAAAAAAGAAGCGTTTTTGTAAACTTTAGTTCTAGATATGCGTTGTTGTGTTTTTGCAAGCATAGCGCGCTCCCCGGTTGTGTAATGGTAGCACGGCAGACTCTGGATCTGCTTGTGGGGGTTCGAATCCTCCCTGGGGAAAACGGCTGGCCGGCATAACGGCCCGGTCCCGGTAAAACCAACGGGTTTTCCCCCGGCCCCTTCGTCTATTGGTTAGGACATGAGATTCTCAATCTTAAAAGAGGGGTTCAATTCCCCTAGGGGCTAAAGCAAGAAAATGGCAAAGGTGATGTAATGCCTGCAGGCAGGGGGGCGTACTACCTTTATTCGTTGTCGTAAGTAATCAGCGTATGCAGCGGCGTAGGCGCCAGGACTTTTTCGTAGTTTAGAAAGGGAAGGCCAATGACGCCGAAAATTTCAGGAACCCCAGCGCCCCCGGCAATCAGAAGTTCCCGGGCCGCCCGGAGGGTTCCGCCTGTAGCGATAAGATCGTCCAGCAGGAGGACCCGTTTACCTGCAGGGACATCTTCCTGGTGGATCTCGATTTCAGCCTGGGCGTATTCAAGATCGTATTTTTTTGAAAGCGTAATCCCCGGAAGCTTCCCTTTCTTCCGTATCAGGATGAGGGGGACGCCGGTTCTGGCGGCAAAGGGGGCGGCAAACACGAAACCCCGGGCCTCGATAGCGGCCACGGCGTCTATCCTTTTGTCCTGGTAGATTTCTACCATACAGTCGATACAGTACCTGAACGCTTTAGGCTGGGTCAGGACGCTGGTGATATCGTAAAAAAGAACCCCTTTTTTGGGGAAATCAGGTACTTTCCTGATATACTCATCGAGATTCAGCTTCTGTCCCATGCTGCGCTCCTTTTTAGCGGCATACCCTTTATGTCCCGGTATTCGGGTTAAAAATTGTTCGCAATAACTTTTTCGGCCCAGGCGTTGAGGTCTTTCCGGCCTGCGGCGAAAAGGGGCGCCGGATTAAGGGCTGCACCGGAATCCCTGATGATGCGCGCCAGGTATTGAGCCGCTTGTTTGGACCCTGGGGAGAATACTCCGCAGGAACGTCCGGCCAGATTGATATGCTGAAGCAGTTCTTCGATGTAGCCAAAAGACGACGGTGTGGGAACTTCGCATCCAATAAAAAACGCATCTACAGGAAGGAGATCGATTCCTTCAAAATATGCGGCGTCCTTTACCGTTACCTTGCTGCCTTTGAGAACTACCGCCAAAGCTTCCGCCATTTTGACAGTTGATTCAGCCCCGTCGGTAACAATGAGTATATTCTTCTTGACATTCACGCTTAAAGTTTAGTCTTCCTTGCGGACTGTGTCAATGTTTTTCCACAGATTCCGCGTTACAGGGCCTTTTCCTTAACCCATAAAAGTAGTAATATAGCAATAATCCCAGCGCCAGAGGAGTAATCGTGGCCAAAGAAGAAGCAATAGAAGTTGAAGGGATTGTCCGGGAAGCCCTGCCTAACACCATGTTCCGGGTAGAACTGGACAATCAGAACGGACACCTTATTTTAGCCCACCTTTCGGGAAAAATGCGGAAGCACTATATCCGCATCGTCCCCGGCGACCGGGTCCGGGTTGCCTTATCCCCCTACGATTTAAGCAGAGGCCGGATTATCTACCGCGAACGCTAGCAGTTTGTTGCGCGTCGCGCATAAACCTCCAAAACCCGCCGGTTAAGTGATTTTTTACCTTGCACACTGCCAAAGGAGCCCGATAATCGGGATTTTTGTGGTACAAAGTACCGCAAAAATCCACAAGTGCAACTGGCTCCTAGGAATACAGCAACTACCCCGTCTTTTCGGGGGTTTCTTTCAGCAATACCCAGGTAGCCCCCTGCCCCCCGGAAGCGCCGGAGTTGTGCCCGCTTTCCCCTGCAAAAGGGCAGTTTTCAATAAATTTTCTGGTAATCACCTTCAATACCCCGTTGCCGTTGGAGTGGTTCCCTTTTCCATGAATAACAAGGAGCTTTTCAAGCCCCCTCTCCCTGCTGAGGCCGAAAAAATGTTCAAGAGTCTCCCAGGCTTCGTCCTGCGTCAGGCCATGGAGATCCACCACAGCATCGGGCTGCTTGCGGAGCAGACGGTGGCGGCGTTCCCAGGCGGCGGTTTCACCTGCTGTGTTTTCCGCATCCTTGTCCCATACCCCGTTACGGTTCATCCAGGCATTTAAGGGATTGGGTCTTTTAGCAGCCTCATCCTCTATGGCCCTTTTTTTCCCCCTGGTCCTGGCGGTCTGCCGGTCCCACTCATCCAGGATGTCTCCAAAATCCATTCCCTTAACCCGCCTTGCGCTGTATCAAACTGTATCAATAGGATATGACCGCTTCCGCAGGGACCCACCCGGCCCTTCCGTCCATAGCTTCGGCGTAGATCCACTGGGAACGGCCTGCCCGGATAACAACCGGCTGGCCTTTGCTAAACAGGGCGTTTACGGCGCCTTCAGGATCAGGGACCCGGTAAGCAGCGGTTTTTTCCAGCACCGCAGGGGTTCCGCTTTTGGAATTCCACAGCCCGCCGCACAGAAGCAAAAGTATTAAGACGCTCCCGGCTGCAACAAGAATCACCACATTTTTATAACCTTTGAACTTTACAGAGGTTACTTTGATTTTCCAGGCCCCTATAGCGACGGCCAGCAGCAGGAGGAGGAGAATCCGGGAAAAGGCGGGGATCTTCCAGGGCTGCCATTTTTCATCTTCTGTTAAGGAAAGCCCCAGACTGCGTTCCATATCCCTGCGAAGCGGGGCGAGAGCCGGCCCCGGGAGGCTGTCCCGTTCGTTCCTGCGCATGTACGCCAAGGCTTGGGCGTAGTTTCCCGCGTTCCAGAGGTTCCCGGCTTCTTTGATTATCCGTTCATACTCCTTTCGGAAAAAGGCCCCCTCCCCCTGGACGGCAGGAAAGGGAACGGCCCTGCTGCCTTCCGGCTCAGGGCTTTCCCGGGGGGCTTCTTCCTCCCTTACAGGCTCTGCCGCTTCACCGGGACCTGTGTTTCCGGCTGGAGTCAGGGCCGCGCTGAGGCGGGGTACGTTGAGCGTTATCCCTTCGGCCTGGAAGGAAAAAGGCTCCAGGACCAAAGAAGAACCTCCCAGGGGAATGACGCGGAAACGGTACCGGATTGTTCCGTCTTCCCTGGGACCCTCAAAGGGCAGTTCTTCCATAACGGCGTTTACCGGAACTCTGGTACGGAAAAAATTCCCCGGCAGGGCCTCAAGGCTCCAGTTGGACAGAACCAGGGTAAGTTCCCGGCTTTCACCGGTTGTAAGGGACGAAGGCGGCGATTCCCAGCGGAATACCGGGGCGTTTCTTGGGGCAGAGCGGGATTCTTCATAGATTCTGACACTGATGTTCCCGGTTGCGGCTTTTTTGCCCCCTGCGGTAACTTCAAAGGGATCCAGGGTAATCATTCCTGAAGCCAAAGGGGTAAAGAGGAATTCTACAGCAGTCCAGCGCACCGGATCGGCAGGAGGGCCTGCCTCATCCAGCCCGGCTGGCTGGCGTATGTACCGCGCTTCGGTACGGACCCGTTCAAGAATCAGGGTTGAAGGGAACCTGGGAGGACGGACCGTTACTTCCGATGTTACCGGATGGTCCGCCAGGATAGTCACTGTCAGGGAACCCCGCACCACAGGGCGGGCAGGAGCGGTTACCGCCGCCACCGCCAGAGACGCCTGTTCCACAATGGCTTCCCCGCCGGAACCGTCCTCCTGGGGCAGAACCAGGGCGCCGGGGAAGAGGAGAAAAACGATCAGCCCCCCGGCCCTGAAGCCGCTCAATAATCCAAACCCGACGAAGCGTCTTCTTCGGCCCATGCCTTGCTTTTCCATTGTTCCTGCTCCCTTAAACGGAGATACTCAAAAAGAACCGGCGCAGCCGGGCCGGCCCCTTCCTTGGCGGCTTCGGATTTCCCCGGTGAAGAAGGCGTCTCTGATCTTGAAGCCCTGCTAAGGGTAAGGAGGCTCAACTCCAGATTCCGTTTTGCCTCTATACGGCTGCCGTCTATTTCCAGGGCTCTGCGGAAAGCCTCTGCCGCGCGCTGGTATTCACCCTTTTCAAAATGAATGATCCCGGAATTGTACTGAATCCGGTACTTCAATTCGGGATGGTCCTCCACCCCTGGAGCGGCAAGGCTTTTTTCCGCTTCAGCATAACGCTCCAGCGCGGCCCGGCCTTCTTCGAGGGCGAAATACGCCGAACCCAGGCCGTATTCGGCATAAGGAGCGGCGTCATCATAATCGAGGGCTTTCAGGTACGAAGCAATAGCTTCGGTGTAGAGGCCCCGGGAATTGTAGAAATTGCCTTCCATTATGAGGAGCTTTCCCTGTATACGGGAACAGGACGAAGCTGTAAGGGAAAGGAAGAACAAGAGCGCCCCGAGTATTGCGGCTTTCTTCCTGCGCCACCTGAAACCCAGAAGCCGGGAAACCCCCAGGCTCACCAGGGCCGCAAGGACAAAAAGCTGCCACCTGGCTTTGGATTCCCGGGTATGGCCGGAAAAGCCCGAATCAGCCGAAAGGGACGCAAAATACTCCGCCAAAAGGACAACCGCGTCGTTCCGGTTTCCGTCCACATAGATGCCTCCGGATCGTTCAACCGTGTTTTTAAGAAATTCGCCTTGCCGGGAACTTATCACCGCAGAACCGTCTTCTGAAAGGAGAAAATCAGAAGAGCCCGGGACCCCCCCGGTACCAGGCCCGGCAGGGACCGGTCCGCCTTCACCGGAACCAAGGCCCACGGCGCAGAGTACAATGCCTCGGTCCCTTACCCGGCCCAGGGCGGCTTCCAGGGAACCTGAAAGAGCCTCGCCATCAGAGAAGAGAAGTATAGCCCTGCGGCCAGGCATACTGTCCTTAAAGGCCCCTGCCGCGGCTTCTATAAGGGATTCCAGGTTAGTGCCCCTTCCGGTAACCGTAAAGGTACCGAGGCTGTCCAGGAAATTCAGCACCGCTTCGGAATCGTAGGTAAGGGGAAGGGTAAGCACCCCCCGTCCCTTGCCCACCGCCGTCCCCAACCGTATACCGTCCATTTCCAGGGTGAAGTCCCGGGCAATCACCAGGCCCCGCTGGATACGCGAACTCCGCCCTTTGACCCCCGGAATAGGCGGGCAGTCCTGCACATCCATACTCCTGGAAACATCCAGGGCAAGCACTACGTCCAGCCCCCGGCGGAAATCCGCCGCCAGTTCCACGCCCCACCTGGGCCCTGCAAGAGCGATAATGACAAAACCCAAAAAAAGAAGGAAGAAAGAGTCGGAACAGAGCATCCGCCACCGGTATTCCCTGACCAGGGCCTCCCTTTCCCCTCCCGGCGCAGAGGCTGCAAAGAGATGCACCCCTTTCCTCAGTTTCAGATGCCTGAGGAACACCACCAGCATGACAGGAAGCAGCAGGAAAAGGAAAGCAAGAAGCCGGGGATTGTCAAAACTCATATAAGGGCCCCAAGTATGTAACGCCTGATAAGCCGGACCAGCACCAGTATGCCCAGGGCGCTGAGGATAAAGACCCCCTGGAAGGGCTCCTTCCGCCTCATAAGCCCTGAACGGCGCACCGTCATCTCCCCCTGGTCCAGGCGCGCAAAGGCGGCGGAAAAAGCGTCCGCTGAAGGAGCGGGGATCCACACGCCCCTTCCCCTGGCGGCTATGTTTTGTAACATTTCGGGATCGAAGCGGGATTCAAAAGTACCCACCCGGCGTATATGGGTTACAGGATCAAGATAATTGATAGGTATCTCCCCGCTGCTCCCTACGCCGATTACCCAAAGGGAAACATCCAGGTCCCCGATAACAGCAGCGGCCGTTTCAGGATTTACCGATCCGGCGTTATTTTCCCCGTCAGTGATAAGCGCCACAGCCCGTCTGGGAGCCGAGGACCTGCCGATATGAAGCCCCGCTACGGCAAGACCCAGCCCCAGGGCGGTGCCGTCCCCAAGCTCCCCGATGACCAGGCTGTCGAGCCGGGAATAGAGAACATCCCGGTCAGTCGTGAGAGGCACCAGCAGAACAGCGTCTTCCCCTACCGCCGCAAGACCCAGGGCGTCCGAGGGCCTGCGGCGGGCGAAATCCCGAATTAAGTCCCTGGCCGCGTCGAAACGGCTGCGGCCGTTCATATCCATCCCGGCCATACTGGGACTCACGTCAATCACGAAAAGAATATCCGCCCCGCGGTTGAGCCACACCGTTTCGGTATGAATGAAATGAGGCCCAGCGGCGGCTATAAAAAGGAAGACCACGCCGGCCAGTTCCAGGACAGAGAGAATTTTCAGGAAGAGGTTCAGGTTTACAGGCGGCTTAAAGGGAATACCCCCCGGGGGACCCAACGGGAGCTCCAGGGTAAAAAGGGGCTTCAAGTACCGGGAAAAGATCAGGATCAAAGGGACGGCGATCAGCGCCGCGGTAAGCAGGAAAGGCCTGTCGAAAGCCACCGTCATGACGCCGCCTTTTCAGAGCGGTCCAGCTCGCTGATATAAAGCCGCAGTTCATCCAGCACCGCCAGAAGATCATCCCGCCCAATCCGGGAACCGCTGAACCTGATAATCTCCCAGCGGCTGAACAGATCGCAAAGGTAGTTCCCGTTGAGGTTTTCAGCAGGAGAAAGCCTGATGCCCTTGAATTCCCCGGGCGTAAGGACCCGGCAGTTTATCTGGGTAAAATAGCTTAAAAATTCCCGGAATTCGCCGGAAAGCAGGGAAAAAAGCTCCCCCTGCCCCTTCCCCTCCCTCTGGCTTTCCGATCTGAGCCGGATAAGAAAGCGCTTCATAGACCTGAGCAGCCGCCTGCGCCTGAAACGTTCCCTGAAGGAGGCGAAGTGTTTTCTACCCCAGAGACTTCCCCCTATTCCCGTAGAGAGGAGGACCAGGAACGCCGCAGCGGCGCCGTAAACAATAAACCCCGTACCAGGCACCGTAAGAGGAGAAGCGGGATCAGAGAGGAACGCCTCCTGGGGAGCGAGGATAGAAGCCACGGAAACTTCAAGACCTGTTACCGTCAGGGGTTCCGGGGAAGCAGGGACAACAATAGGAGGCAGGGGAAGGGGACCGGGGGCATAGGGGATAAAATCGATGAGAAGCCTGGCGTTTCCGTTGCGGTGCTCCAGTTCAATACGGCTGACAGCAAGATCCCGGGAAACCGGAAGTTCCGGCGACGAGGAACGGACAAAAGCTTCTACGCCCATAAAGGCCTGCCCCAGGGGAACCACCAGGCGGCCCCTGTCGCCGACAAAGATAGTCTGCGGAATAAGGTAGGAATCTCCCCTGGACGCCGGTTCCTGGGCCGCCGCAGACAGGGCCGCAGCCAGGAAAAGCGCCGCAGACAGAGCCCGGCCCCTCATGAACGCCGCCTTTCGCCGAAAAAATTCATCAACCCCGACAGAGCGTCTTCCGCAGTAGACAGTTCCAGCTGCGCCGCTCCGGATCTCCGGCAGATAGCCCCCCAGAGCCGCCGCCTTTCCTCGTGCCAATCCGCCCAGGCAGAGCGGAAACCGGGAAAAGCCGTAGGAGCCCGGATTTTAAGACCCGTTTCAGGATCCTCAAGGGTAAGAAGCCCGGAACCGGAGATTTCCCTGTCCAAAGGGCTGGAGATTCTGAGCGCGATTACATCATGCCTGCGGGACATATCTCCTATCTCATGTTCCCATTTGAGGCAGAGATAATCTGAAATTACCACCAGAAGGCTCCGGCGTTTAAGGAGCCGCCCGGCGCCGGCGAGAGCGGCTCCCAAGCCGGTGCCCTTCCCGTGCGGCCTGTTTTCCAAAGCCGCGCTGATAAGCGCCATCGTATGCCCCCTTCCTTTCCTGGGCGGGAAGATACGGCAAATCTCATGGTCGAAAAAGACCGCGCTTACCCGCTGCCCCGCCTTTTCGGCGGAAAAAGCGATAAGCGCCGCAGACAGGACCCCCTGTTCGTACCGCGTAAGCTCGCCGCCTGCCGAAGCGTGCATAGAAGCCGAATTGTCCAGAATGATGCAAACCGTCATCTCCCGTTCTTCCCGGTACATCTTAACATAAGGAGTCCCGAAACGGGCGCTTACATTCCAGTCAATAGAACGCACATCATCGCCCGTCTCATAATGGCGGACCTCATCAAATTCTATACCCTGCCCCTTAAAGATCGAACGGTAGTTCCCGGAGAGGATATCTTCCGCCAGCCCCCCGGCCGCAAGCGGAAAGGCGGCGATTTTCGCTAAAAGTTCATGACGATCCATAGACGCTCGAAGCCGGTCCCGTCAGGGCATAGGAACCAGCGTAAGGATCCGGGAAATAACCGAATCCGGGTCCAGGCCGTCCGCCTCGGCTTCGTAGGACAGCACCAGCCTGTGGCGCAGTACCGGGAGGGCGGCGGTTTTTACATCCTCAGGAGTAACAAAAGAGCGGCCTTCAAACAGAGCCCTTATCCGGGAGCAGCGGTAAAGCGCAAGGGAAGCCCTGGGGGAGGCCCCGAAAGCAATATACCGGTAAATCCCTTCACGGGCGGACTTCGCCCCCTGGCCCCGGGAGGGACGGGAAGCCGAGGCGACGGAAATGATGTATTTCTTTACATGCTCTTCTATAAAGACCGAGTCCGCCGCTTTCCTTAACGTTTCCAGGGCCGAAGCGTCAAGCACGGGTTTAAGCGGAAGGTTTCCCTTTTCCCCTCCAGGGGAAAAAGCGCCGCAGGGGGAAAAAGGAGCCGCGAAATCCAGAATCCGCAGCTCTTCATCAGGCTCAGGGTATTTAATCAGAAGCTTGAGCAGGAAACGGTCCAGTTCAGCTTCAGGCAGGGCGTAAGTGCCTTCGTGCTCGATAGGATTCTGGGTAGCAAGGACAAAAAAGGGATCCGGCAGAGGGTGGGATGTTTCCCCTATAGTAACCTGCCGCTCCTCCATAGCCTCAAGCAAAGCGGACTGCACCTTAGCCGGGGCGCGGTTAATCTCGTCCGCCAGAACCACATTGGCAAAAACCGGGCCCCGGCGCACGGAAAAGGAACCTGACGCCTGTTCCCAGATGAGTGTCCCCGTAAGATCCGCCGGGAGCAGATCCGGGGTAAACTGTATACGCTTAAAAACCAGGCCCGTGATCTCCGCAAGGCTCTTTACCGCCCGGGTCTTAGCCAAACCGGGAACCCCTTCAAGGAGTATATGCCCACCGGCGATAAGGGCCGTAAGGAGGCCGTCGATCATCTCCTCCTGGCCGACTATGCGCCTGGCCATTTCCCGCCTCGCCGCCGTAAGGGCCAGCTTTACGGCGGAATCCCCCTTCCCGATCCCCGCCCCTACCCCGGCCTCCGGGGTTTTTCCGGTTTCTTCTGTTTTCTCCGCTTCATCCATAGGACCTATTGTACCCCCCCGGGGAGAATGAAGCAATAACAGAACCCTTCAATCCGGCAATTCTTATGTTAACCGAGGACACGAAGCAATTTTCCCCCATGGGGAGCCTCTGCCCCGCAAAACCGCCGTTACCCTGGGTGGCGCGGCCCCCGGGCCGGGATACGCTCTGTTCAGCAGGATCAGTACCGCCCAATCCCTTACCCTCCGGGCGCCGTCCCCGGAAAACAGGATGAACGCCCCCAGGGCCTCCGAGCCGGGGGAGGTCCTCATGCCGGGGGCTTAGGCGTCCGGGGGGCAAGCCGCCGTCCTGTTGGCGGCCCTTTCCGCTGTGCCGGCAGTCGCTGCCGCGCCTGCGGCAGCCATTGCGCCACCTGGGGGAGTCATTGCGCCATCTGGGGCAGTCGTTGCGCCACCTGGGGCGGTCGTTGCCCCACCTGCGGCGGACAGTTCGCCACCGGCGGCACTCAGTGCGCCACCGGGGGGGGTCATA
>JAISZE010000103.1 GCA_031269405.1 Treponema sp.
CTGGCCCCTACCAGGAGTATAGGGAGGCTCGGCGGGAAGAGGAGGCCGATGCTCCCTGATGCGGTAAGAAGGCCGATGGCGAATTTTTCAGGGTACCCCGCCAGGACCGTCATGAGTATGCCGCCCATGGCCAGGATAGTTACCCCTGATGCGCCGGTAAAAGATGTAAAGAAAGCGCAGATGATGACAGTAACCGCAATGAGGCCCCCGGGTATCCAGCCGAAGAAGCTTTTGAACGCCGCCACCAGGCGCTCGCCCGCTTTGCTTTCAGAGAGGATAAAGCCCGTCAGGGTAAAGAGGGGAATGGCTGCCAGGCTGTTCTGCGTAAGGGCGGTGTAGATCTGGCTGGCTGTGATGTCGATTTCGCCCCAGGAACTCTGGAGGAGTATGAGGGCGAAGCCGCCTATTACCGCGAAAAGCGGCGTCCCTGCCAGGGCAGCGGCAGTGAGGATGATGATGGCCGGAAGCCGCAAAAAGACCGCTGCGGCGCTGAACCAGTTCGAAAGCTCCCAGGCGGCATCGGGGATGTCGAGGCCCCAGATGAATTTGAATATAGCCGGAAGAGAACAGAGAGTCCCAAAAACCGCCGCCATGGCAGGAAGGGCG
This sequence comes from Treponema sp., assembly GCA_031269405.1. Next base: position 607 of record JAISZE010000103.1, read on the forward strand.
AAGGCCGCCGCTTTCGGCGCTGCCCCGGCGGCCCTGCGGGTGTGCCGGGCGAAGCGGAAGCTCATTACCCCGTAACCTGCGGGCATCGCCAGGGCAAAAACCCAGTCCGGGATAAAGCCGATGATTTGCGTAGGGTAAAGGCCCACTTTCATAAACGAAAGGGAGCACCAGCCAAAGACCGTTGTCAGGAACACCGAAACAAGGCCCGTAAAAACCCCCAGGGCGTCCCTGGCTTTCCTGTCCTTTATAAACTGAAAAAGACTGATAGAAAGATGGGAGCCTTCCCTGGCGGTAATCGTCCCTGATACCAGGCCCAGAACCAGGAGTATATGGGCGGTAAGCTCCGGCGCAGCAGGAAAGCGGCCCCGGAAGAAAAAGCGCAACAGGGCATCCAGGGCGGGAATCAGGGTAAGGAGGCAGAGCGCGAAGGCGCAGAGGCCCGCCTCGATAACAGGGACAAGCCGCTTCCGCCCGGCCCGCGTTTCAGGCGCTTTTTCAGCGTCATTCATGGTAGGGCCCCAGCATAGCCGAGATACGGGTAAAGAGGCTCTGGTCAAAGAGGGTCCCCATAAGGGGAGGCAGGGTGCGGTTGGCGTCATCGTACCAGAGCTTTGTCTGTTCAGGGCCCACCTGGTTTATGACAAGGCCGTTTTTCACCATAGTCTGGATGATTTCGGCTTCGAAATCCTGTACCGAGCGGTCAAGTTCCGTTTCCATCCGCCGCACGATGCGGGTTAGTTCGGGCTTGTATTTTTCAGGAATAGTCCTCCATGCCCGTTCATTCATGATAATGCTCCCCAGGAAGGGGGCCACGGGAATGGACGCCATGTTTTTGGCCAAGCCGAAGATCTGGAGGCCCCCGGCGTTAACCGGGCTCTGGTACACCGCGTCTATCTGGCCTCCTGAAAGGCTCACCAGGATCTGGTTCATAGCTATAGGGGTCATCTGGTAGCCCATGGCGCGGAAGGCGTCAAGCAGTTCCGTTTCGGCGTCGCTGGTCCCCAGGCGCTGCTTTTTAAGATCCGCGGGAACAAAGACCGGGCTTTTTGAAAAGAACCGCACCCAGCCGACTTTAGACCACGCCAGCACATGGTAGCCTTTAGCGCTGATCTTCTGTTCCAGTTCCGGTTTGAGGTTGTTCATCACCAGGTCCAGTTCGGTGTTGTTCCTGATAAGGAAAGGGCAGCTCAATGTCATGATTTCCGGGCTGATGAGCTTCATCCCCAGGGTGCTCAACATAGCCGCCTGGATCTGGTTCATATTGATCTGCCTCAGGAGATCCGCTTCGCTGGATTTGTTGTTGTGGTATATCACCAGGTTAACATCGCCGTTAGTGGCGGCGTTCCACTCCCGTGCCATGCGGTTGAGCAGGGAACCCCAGGGGGAGTTTTCAGGAACCAGGGACGCCAGTTTGACGGTGAGCTTCCGCTGGGGAAAGAGGAAAACCGGGCAGAGGATAAGTACAAGAGCGAGACAGGCAGCCTTCTTCATTAATCAAATCTCCTAGTCAAAAATTCCCACCAGGAAACCGGAGAGCCAGGGAACATAAGTAACCAAAAGCACCACCGCCAACTGCATAAGCAGGAACGGTATAACATAACGGCATATTTCCATAAACGGCTTCTTGAACCGGTAACTGGCCAGGAACAGGTTCATCCCCACAGGGGGAGTCAGAAAACCCACTTCCAGATTGACTATAAAAATAATACCCAGATGGATGGGATCAATGCCATAGGCCTGTCCCAGGGGCACGATCAGGGGGAGCACCACCAGGATGGCGGAAAAGATGTCCATAAGGCACCCTACTACCAGAAGCGCCAGGTTCAGGAGCAGCAGGAAAATGTATTTCGACTCAATAGCGGACCGCATCCAGAAGGCGAAATTTTCAGGAATCTGGGAATCAATGATGGCGTACGACAGGGCCTTGGCCATGGCAAGGATAGAGAGCACCCCTCCGATAATAGGAAGGGCCTTGAAAAATACTTTAGGAACCTCCCGGATACTGATATCCTTGTTGATCAGCACTTCGGCGATAAAAACATACAGTACCGAAACGGCGCTTATCTCTACCAGTGAAAGAAGGCCCGAAAAATACCCGGCTATAAGGATTACCGGCAGGAGGATTTCCAGGATAGAGCCTTTAAGGGCTTTCCCGGCTTCTTTCAGGTTAAAGGGCTCTACCGGGATCTTTACTTTTACGGAAGCTGCAATTCCGAAAACGATCATAGCCAGCACCAGGATTGTCCCCGGGATTATGGCGGCAAGGAAAAAATCGACGATGCTGCTGTTGACGGTTTCGCCCATGAAATAGAGGATGCTGTTCGTCGTGGAGCCTACCAGGATTATAGGAAGGCTCGGAGGGAAGAGCAGGCCTATGCCCCCGGCA
>JAISZE010000113.1 GCA_031269405.1 Treponema sp.
CCTTCTGCGCCTTCGTGGTTAGTTTGTCGATAAACATGCCTTTTAGTGTAACCAAGCTGTTATCATTCCCGGACCGCTTCTTCTTCCACAAGCCCGTTTTGGATCCTGAAACATTTCAAAACAGGTTCCGGGCCCTCAAAGGAAACGATGACGTAACTCAGCGAGGGATCGAAGGCGAGGCGTATATCTTCCCCCGAGGGCCTCGCCGGGGTGGAAGGGTGGCTGTGGAAATTGCCCAGCAGGACCCAGCCCTTTTTGCGGATTTCCGCAATCACCCTGAACTGGTCTTCAGGGGCCATGGAAAAATGTTCAGGGCTTTCATCGGCGTTTTTAAGGCCGTAAACGCCTTTTACGAACCGTTCTTCCTCCCGGATCTCCCCGGCTAAGAGCCCGCAGGCTTCGTTAGGAAACCCCGCCTGGGTATAGGTAATAATCCTGTTGCGAAGTTCAGGAGGCAGGACCAGCATTCAGGCCCCCAGCGCCGGCTTACAGCGGTTCCCGGGCAGTAACTACGATTTCGCCGGTTTGGACATCCAGGGCCTTGAGGTTAAGGCGGCGGTTAGTCCCGGAACCACTTATGTCTCCGGTAATAACGATGCCCGCACCAAGCATGTTTCCAATAGAAACCGCCGATTCATCGCCGACATTTCCCGAAGCCTGGAAATTCTGCTCAGAACGCAAGACATCGAAGGATTTCCGGTCAACGACTTTGAATTTATTCGCGTCTACCAACTGGTATTCAAGTTCGTCCATTATGAAAACAGCGGTCTCTCTATCCCCGGCTATATCCAGGACCGCGATGACCGCATTTTCGGGCAGGGTGTTGATAAATTTTTCACCTGCTCGTGCCGCCGCCTCTTCTATGCCCGGAGCCGGCCGTACCGGGAGCCCCTGCATCTGACGCCTCAAGTCGTTTTGAGTGCGGTTAATTACCACTTTGAGATAAGGCGCCTTTCCGTAATACTCCGGCTTGTATCTGGCGCCCTCGTATTCCACAAATTCAGCGCCGCTTTTACTGTCGACAGTAATCATCAGGCTGAAGTGGCCGTCTTTGTCTTTCCCAAAAGGGAGGACCGCATCGCCTTCTTCAAAGGCCGCATAGAGGTACTGGTCTCTTTCATGGTAACTAAGGATACGCCCTTCAAGGGAAGCCGGCAGATCTATGGTCCACCTGGCATTCCGGACCTTCGCCGCCCCTCTCCTGTCGAAGCTGACAGCTGCGGTGGAATCGTCAGGCAGTCTTTGGAGCTTAAGCCCTGATGACAGATAGCATTGAAACGAGGCGGTATTTTCCCACCCGATTTCGTCCAGATAGGAAATTATGAGAGGCTGGCCCGTCGCGCAGCCCAAACAAACCAGGGCCGCCAAAACGGCGGCTCCCGGATAAACTATCTTTCTCATCCCGCACCCTTCAAGGTACACCTGCCCGGCCTGCGGACGGTAAGGGCCTACTGTTTACTCTTAAAGTAGTACTGATAGCCGAAATTCACCATCACTCCCGACCGCCGCACTGTTTTATCGCCCTCTACCTCTGTGTATCCCAGATTTACCGCATAACGGGTGTCCGCGAAAAGATAGCCTCTTCCAATACGGAATCCCAGAGCGCCACCGAACATCATCCCAAAGACGGGATTACTGTACTCTATGTTCTCTCTTACGTCATAGTAGGCGTCTTTATGCTCCAGGTCTCCAAGGGTCAAATTCAGAAAAACCCCTGCCTGGGGATGCAGCATTATCCGGCCCAAGTGAAAATCCAGTTTCAGCATCAGAGGAACCCGGATGCCTTTGCCACCATACCAATCTTCATAGTAATCATAATAATTTTTGTAGTACTCGCGTTCTAAGCTCTCGGTAGTGAACAGGACTTCCGCCTGGGCTGCTAACAAACCAAAATCGTATCCCAGAAGGATGCCGCCGTTAAAGCCCGTCTCTCCTTTGTACTTACTGGAGTCATAGCTGTCATACTTGGAATAATTATTCTTGTTGAAACCGGCCATGGCCCCCCAGAACATGCCTGTCGAGGGTATCCCTGCCGCCGGGGCCGCCTGCTCCTGCCGGGCGGCGGTGGGCGCGGGGGTTTGTTCCCGGCTTTCCGCCACTCTGGGCGCATCCCCGCCGGATCCAGTTCTCCCTGCTGCGGGCGTCTGTGTCCGGGCTGTCCTGCCGCTGCTTTGGGCAGGAGCCTGCTCCCTGGGCCTGGCGGGAACCGGCTGGCTTACGGCCCCTGTATCCGGCGCCGGAACCGTTGCTGTTCCCTGCTCCGGCGGAGGGAGCGGGGAAGTTTCCTGCGCCGCGGCGTTAAAACCGGTAAAAAGAAGAACACAGCACAATGCGGCGGTAAAAAACACTCTTTGTTTCATTTTTTTCTCCTACGCTGAAATTGCGAACATGCTCCAGGACCGCCCTAAAAGCGGCCCTGGATGAAACCTATGGCTTGAGTCATAGGCTCTTGAAGATTAGTATCCCGGAACTGAAGGAACGTACCCCGTACTTCTTCCGTCGCCGACATCAGGTTCATACGCCGGGGCGTACCGGATAGCAAGGGCCGTGCCGGTCCAGGTCCTCCGGACCACCGTTATCGTTTCAACGTAGATCTTACCGCCGTTAGGATCGTTTTCCTCCCGGATCAGGCCTTTATTGATCTTAATCAGTTCGAGCGGCGTCGGCACATGGTCTTTCTCAATGTGCCGTTCTTCAGTAGTTTTGTTGTTCTCGTCCTTGGAATCAATAACAACATCGATGATAGCATGGGCTTCCAGCCTTCTGGCTTCCGCCATGAGATCGCCGTAAGAAATAGTATCCCCTGTCCAGTGGTATTCGCCGTCCACGCCGATAGCATAGACCGATTCGGTTTCTATCTGGATGATTCCCACAGCAGTGAAGTCTTTAATTTTGAAGACCTCGGGGCCTGTAAGCCCCCATCCCTGCACAACGCCTTTCCAGTTTGATCCGGTTCTCAGTTCGTAGTCGTTAGCCGGGGTGGACACATAGGAACCGATGTCATATATGGCCTTATCCGAAGGGGGGATTTCCAAAACCATATTGGCAGTAGTAATGCTTGCGGGAATCCGGACAAGTATCTTTTCGTTAACCTGGACGCTCGATTTTCCGCTGATGGTTACCGTCAGGGATTGCTGCCCGTCGGTTGCCGGTACAGTTTCTTCAGCCACAACAGCTTTGAGGCCCTTGGGAAGGTTGGTGAACCATCCGGAAATGTCCGTATCCAGGGCGATGCTGTCCGCCAGTTTGGTACCGCCGAATTTGATCTTGAAGGTCTTGGGATCAATATCCCTGTTGACCGCGCCGCCTACGACAATTGCCGCCACGTCTACGCCGTAAACTTCAAAGCGGCGGTCCTCGTTTGGTGGAATATGGAAGTCCCAGGAACGATTTGTTACTTCATAAGGCACCCGTATCTTGATGGGCTGGTTGATGGTCTGCTCCGGGGTGCCTTCGATGGTTACTATGATACGGGTGGCGCCTTTATCAGCCGCGAATTTCGCCTCGGGATCGAGGGCATGGGCGGTAGCTTTTAAGCCCTGGGGTATGTTCAGGAACCATTCCGTTACATCGGCGCCGTTTTTTATGGGAACCTGAATGGATGTTTCAATAAGCGTGATGGTAATGTCTTTAGGCGTGATTCTTGAACCCAGGGTCCCGCCGATGATTTTTGTATTGGCGTTGCGGATCCATTGGGCGCTGTCATCCCCGGCAAACCGGGAATCATTGGCGATTTCAACATCAGCGTCTACAATGTCGATCAGCGGGAAGCCCACGTCCCCTGCCACAGTCGGCGCCGTGGTAGCGCAACTTGCGCATCCTGTAAAACTCAGGATGATAAAAAGAACAACAATAGTTACAAAAAGAATTTTCTTCATTTAATTCCTCCTTATTCGGTCTGGGTTTTTGCCCAGGATTCAAGGGATTCCTGTTCTGTAGGCGAAACAAACAGCCTGGGATTCCCACCTGTGAGGTAGGTGCCGGGGATGTTCACGTTGACCCTTTCCCTCATGGTTACTGCGGGAGTACCTGAGATGTAGATGCGGATGGTCTTTGCCCCCTTCTTTATACCGTGCGCCCGGGCTTCAAGTCCCGGAGGAAGGTTCTGTATCCATTCGCTGACATCTTCGCCTTCCAAAATCCCCCTGGAAAAAGTCTCTTTCTCAGGCAGGTTGACGATAACATCGACGACCTCCCAGGGACTCCCTTCCCGGATTTCCACGCCCCTGATACCCGCTATGGCATACACAGGCGGGGGAAGGCGCTCAGCTTCGGGGCTCAAGGGGCCTGCCGGCAGGGCATAGACATTGCCGCTGGCCCTCTTGACGTTGGGGTTCGAACGGGGTTCGAAGTCGGACTCCGGAACTTCCGCGACATCAGCGACATCGGCCACTTTGCTCTGACTGGCCGTTTCTCTGCTGATAGCTCCGCCGGCGAAAAGCAGGCCGCCGCCGCATACCGCGGTCAGAGCCAGCCACACGGACACAAAAACCAGTGTTTTCTTCATCGTTTTCTCCTCTGTTAATGAGTTTATGTAATTGTTCTACAATAAGAACCTATCATAAAAATATACATCATGTATAGGCATAAAATCTAGTTTTTCTAAAAAAAAAAATAAAAACGCCGTTTCCGGCTGGAAACGCTTCATTCTTCATTAAAAATGCTCCGTTCTTGATTCACTGCGAAGGGTATATACCCAAGAACCCGCTTACGCAGGGGAGCCTTGGACCAAGCTTGACCCGCACCATTCGTGAAATACCGGGACCAAGGGAAAACCTGGGAGAAACAACAGGCCAAAGGTCCGGCGGTCGATATACAGCCCCGGTAGCAGAGCCGGCTGCCGAAACGGGCCTTGAGGTATTCGGGCGACATATTGGCCGCTTCCGGTTGAAGGGTATCAACACCGGCAACGCCCATCTCAATAAAGTCCTCGTAGACCCAGCTTGAGGAACCGCAGGTATGGATAATGCTGGGCTTGCCGTAGGCTTTAGCAAGGTCGAAAAACTGCTGGTGTATGGGTTTCATTATTTCAAGATACAATTCGCGGCTTATCATAGGGGAATGCTGGGTACCCAGATCCTCGCCGAACCAGACAAAGTCAACATAGTCCTTGCATTTGTCCAGAAGGCGCTCAAGAAGTTTAAGCTGAAAATCGGCCCTGCGGCGCATAAAGGCCAGGGCCGCCTCGTTCCGAGTCTGGAGGTGACAAAGAACATCCTCCATGCCCATGAGCTGGCCGTTGCAGTTGATGATGTCCGCCGTAGCGGTATCGCCGATATACACGCCGTAATCCCTTCCGTAAACCCTGGCCCTGTCCAGTGCGGA
>JAISZE010000132.1 GCA_031269405.1 Treponema sp.
ATTCTCGGCTGTACCGAACTGCCCCTGGCGATGAACCCGGATGATTTTGCCGCCCCGGTTTTTAATCCCGGCCTCCTCGCCGCCCGGGAACTTATCAGGCTGACCGCGCCTTCCGCCCTCACGGAAGAGTGAAACAGCAGGAACTGCCGAAGGCTTTTTAAAGAAGGTATCAAAAAAACATGAATGGTCTTTTTCATAGATATAATGACGCTGTACTGTTTTACTTCCAGGTTTCCATTGTCTTTTTGAAGGCCGCCTCTGAGGCTTTGATGAGTTTCTCGTCTACGCAGTAGGCAAAGCGGACCCAGCCAGGTTTGCCGAAGCCTGAACCGGGGACTCCCAGGATGAGGCGGCTTTTGAGGTGATCCACAAAGGCCTTGTCGTCACCCGGAACCTGGTTTTCCCGGGAAACTTGTTTCTGCTCCGGGACCTTGCAGAAAAGATAAAAAGCCCCTTCAGGTTTGGCGTATTCTATGCCCGTATCGTCCAGGATTTTGGTAAACGCATCGCGCCGGCGTGCGTAAATTTCCACATCCACTTTGGCAAAAATGAGTTCCGCCACAATGCGCTGCATCAGCGCCGGGGCGTTGACAAAGCCCAGGACCCTGGTGGCGTAGATAAGGGCGTTGATCAGGTTCAGCTTGTCGCTCGCTTTAGGACCTACCGCCACAAAGCCGATGCGCTCGCCCGGAAGGGAAAGGCTTTTGGAATAAGAGCTTACCACCAGGGATTCGCTGTACGCCGCCAGGACAGAAGGCACTTCTACGCCGTCGTAAGCTATTTCCCGGTAAGGTTCGTCGGAGACAAGGTAAGGCGCCCTGCCGCAGGCTTTGCCGTGTGCTTCCAGGACTTTCGCCAGTTCCGCAATGACGCCTGGGGGATAGATCCTGCCTGTGGGGTTATGGGGGGAATTGATGAGCACCGCCGCGGTTTTAGGCGACAGCCTAGCTTTAATGGCTTCCACATCCAGGCTGAAATCCGGCAGGGCGTCAACTTCCACCAGGCGTCCGCCGTGGTTTCCCACATAGGAACGGTATTCCATAAAGTAAGGCCGGGATACTACCACCTCGTCTCCGGGGTTCAGGATGGATTTGAACACCACATTGAGGCCCCCGGCCGCGCCTACAGCCATGACGATATGGGAGCCGTCGATAGCCGCCCCCTGTTCACGGGAGGCCTTCCGGGCAAGAGCCTCTCTCACTTCGGGATAACCCGCGTTGGGCATGTAGCCGTGGGAACCTTTTTTGTCCTCTTTGGCCATTTTGAGGAACACCCGGTGAAACGCCGGAGGAGGCTCAAGATCAGGATTCCCAAGGGAAAAATCAAAAACCTTGTCCGCACCGTACTGCTTTTTCAGGTGAGTCCCTTCTTCAAACATCTTCCGTATCATGGACTGGGACCCCAGGGCCTCTCTTATCGCCTCAGCTATAGGCATATCTCCTCCAAAACCGTATCAAATAAAAACGACACTTAACTATATACCATAAAATATGGCACAGTAAACTATGGATCAAAAAACCAAAGCGCCTGTCCTCTCCCTGGAGGACTGCCTTAAACAGGCTGAAGAAACCAGGGAACTCATTTTGAAGCCCGGCGCCCTGGAAGAAATCCCGGGACTGCTGAATAAATTCTTTTCGAACAAAGGGGCCTGCCTTATAGCCGACAGGAACACTTTTGACGCCGCAGGCAGGAAGGTTCGGGAAATCCTTGAAGCAGCGGGGATAAAAAACGCCTGGGAGTATATCTTTCCCGGGGAACCGCGGCTTCACGCTGAATACAGCCATGTCCGGGAACTGAAACGCCGGATTGCTTCGCTGCCTGGTTATCCTGAACTGGTCCCGGTAGCTATAGGCGCCGGGACGGTCAACGATCTGGTAAAGTGCGCGGCGCACGAGCTCGCTCTCCCTTACCTCTGCGTACCTACAGCCGCGTCTGTAGACGGCTTTACCCCTAACGGCGCGGCTCTGCTAATGGACGGTTTCAAGCAGACCGTTCCCTGCGCCGCCCCGCTGGCCCTGGCGGTGGATACAGAGATCATCGCCAGGGCGCCGGCTTTTCTCTCGTCCTCGGGCTTCGGGGACCTGGCCAGCAAGATTATCGCCGGCACGGACTGGATAATAGCGGAAAAGGCCGGTTCCGCCGGAGCGCCCCAAGCCCCGGCTATCGATCCCCTGTGCTGGGCCATGATCCAGAACGGCCTGATTGACGCCCTGAACCGGTCGGTAAACGCCGCGCAAGGCGACAGTGAGGCTATCAATACCCTTTTCAAATCCCTGGCCGTTACGGGTTTTGCCATGCAGCACTACAAAAATTCCCGGCCCGTATCCGGAGCGGAACATCTCTTTAGCCATGTCTGGGAGATGGAGGATCTTTCCCTCAACGGCGTGCCGGTAACCCACGGGCACAAGGTAACTATCGGCACCCTGGCGGCAACGGCTTTTACCGAACTGTTCTTCGCGGACACCAAAGCCCCCCCCGCCCCCGGCCGGGGTTTTGCCCGCCCTGCCTCTGAAGAACGAAAAGCCGAAGTATCCGCTGCTTTCAAGGGAAGCAGGGCCCATGACGGGGTAGTCAGAACAGCAGCCGAAAAACTGATGGACGATCAAAAGGCGGAAACCGTGAACCAGGCCTTCAGGGACTCATGGAAGGAACTGCGGGACAAGGTCCTGGACAGACTCCTCCCTTACGCTGAACTCAGGGCGCTCCTGGAACAAGCCGGCTGCCCTGTAAAGCCGGAAACCATCGGCCTTACCAGGGATTACGCCATAGCCACAGCCCGCAGGGCCCAGATGATACGGAACAAGTACAGCATCCTGGACCTCTCCTGGGACATGGGAAACTTCGAGGCAATCCTGGCGAAGATTGAAGAGTCCGGCGTGTATTTACGGTGAACGGCTTATCAGGATGGCGCGGAGCAGGCCGTACAAAAAAACGATAATTGCTTTGCGGAGCAGAAAAACATCGATGCGGTGAGGAAGACGGCGGGATACTTCCGGTTCGACACGGCGGAAGAACAGACTGAGCTGAAGCGGCGGAAGGCGCTTTACAATCCGGCGGTTTTGAACGCCGCCGTGATGAACCAAGCGGTAGAACGCCTCTTAAAAATCAACGGTGAAAAGAGGCAGGATGTTACACCCCCTCTGTCAGAGGCTAAGGCCGTTGCGGCCTAATTCCGGCTGGATTTTTGTTTCCAGGCAACAACCTCTTTTCGACTAAAAAAATTATTAGGCAATGCGCCCTTTTCGGCTAGATTAATTTTGAGGCAATGCGAAGGGTTGATTTGTTCGCTCATTACGATTATGGTTATAGCATATCTTAATCCACTTTACACAAACGGAGAAAAAAATGGCAGAACTGAAAGGATCAAAAACAGAAACGAACTTGAAGACGGCTTTCGCCGGAGAGTCCCAGGCTCATACCAAGTATCTCTATTACGCTTCCAAAGCGGAGAAGGACGGCTACGTCCAGATAGGCGCCCTCTTCCGGGAAACAGCGGGGAACGAAAAAGAACACGCCAAGATCTGGTTTAAAATCCTTCACGGCGACGAGGTGCCTGCTACCGCCGAAAATCTAAAGGACGCCGCTGCGGGGGAAAACTACGAATGGACCGACATGTACGCGGGCTTTGCCAAGACCGCCAGGGAAGAAGGCTTTACCCAGATTGCCGCCCTTTTTGAAGGGGTTGCGAAAATCGAAAAGGAACATGAGGAACGGTACCGGAAACTCCTGTCCAACATCGAAGACGGCGTCGTATTCAGCAGGGATAAAGACCAGATCTGGCAGTGCTCCAACTGCGGCCACATCGTCATCGGCAGGAAGGCGCCGGAACTGTGCCCGGTCTGCAAGCATCCCAAAGCTTACTTCCAGATCCGGGCCGGGAATTACTGATATACGGCATTAAACCGCCACAGGTGTTGTTGACAGGGATTTTCTTTCTCATTTTGAGGGGATCGCTGTAAAAGGTAGTTATGCCGTTACAATCATCATTAACCATGGACCAGGCTTGGGAG
>JAISZE010000133.1 GCA_031269405.1 Treponema sp.
CACGGCGGAATTCCCTAAAATTGGACCGGTCTCCGGGCCTGAAAAAGCGTTTCTGCCTCCCGGCGTACCGGCTTTGAGTATATACGCTATATATAGGGGTAGTATTATAGAAGTTGCACTGTATACGAGGGATAGGAAGAGGGGGGACAGGATAAAGAACCCCTCAAAACGCCCTGCGGGGACGCGGGCAAGGCAGCGTGTTCCGGGTATGGTTTCCTGATGTCCGGACGCCACGGTTCCTCCTTCGCTCCGGAAAGCTGCCCCATCGAACCGGAGGTCCTCGTACCGGTATCCCCGCCTGCCGCCGCCCAAATAAGGATTTTACGCTTGTTTTTTGAATTCAGATTTATTCATGTACCTCTTTCATGCTAGACTTATATCAATGATACCCGAAAAAACCCTTGTGTTGTACAAATCCCGCCCGGCTATTGTTGCCGGAAATGAGGACGGCAAGATAAGCATTTCCGTCCAGAAGGGTGAACTCCTCAAAGTCCGGGAGAAGGACATCGAGGTCCTCCACCCCGGCCCCTGCGCGCTTTCGGACCTGGAAGTCGAAGCCCCTGCTGGGGACCCCAGGGAAGCCTGGGAACTGCTGACGGATACGGTCTCTCCGGACGCCGCTGTACCGTTACGGGAACTGGTGGAGCTGGTTTACGGCTCCTTTACCCCCAGGACTGCCTGGGCCGCCTGGGAACTCTTCCAGGAGGGGCTTTACTTTATCTGGGACGCCGGGAAGGCAAGGGCCCGGCCTCCGGCAGAGGTGGAGGAGAGGGAAAAAAAGCGGGACGAGAAACAGCGGGAAACCGGGGAGCGGGCGGCGTTTCTGGAACGCTTGAAAAGAGTTCTCTCTTCCGGAACCGCAGGAAAGGGAGATCTGCCCGAAAGGGACCGCCGTTTCTTGCAGGACGTTGAAGCCCTGGCTAGGGGGCAGAGCGACAGGAGCCGGACCCTCAGGGAACTGGGCAGGCCCGAGACGCCCCAGGAAGCCCACAGGCTCCTTCTTTCCGCCGGGGTCTGGACGGTCTGGGAAAATCCCCATCCGGGCCGCTTAGGCCTTTCCCCTGGTTCGGCGAAGATCCTTCCCGGCCCGGCCCGGGAGGAAGAACGGCTGGACTTTACCGGCCTTGCGGCCTACGCTATTGACAACCCCTGGAGCGATGACCCTGACGATGCGGTTTCTCTGGAGGGACCCGGTCAGGACGGGCGGTACACCCTCTATGTCCATGTGGCGGATCCTGCCGCGGCTGTCCTGCCCGGCAGTCCGGCGGATATCGAAGCCCGCGGCAGAGGGGCCACGCTCTACCTCCCTGAAGGCGCTTCCCGCATGCTGGCGCCTGAAGTTCTGCCCCGCTTCGCCCTGGGAACCGGCCCCGGCGGTTTCTCCCTGGCGCTGTCTTTCAAAATGATTCTTAACAGGGACCTTTCCATTGCGGAAACCGAAATCGCCCCTTCCCGTGTCAGGGTGACCCGCCTTAGCTATGGCGAAGCGGACGCTCTTATTGAAGGCCCGGATGCCTCCGCTGATGCCGCCCTGCTGGCCGCCCTCTTTAACCTGGCGGAACAAAACACCGAGCGCCGCCTTGATACCGGAGCGGTGCTCATCGAACTGCCTGAAGCTCATATCAGCGTGCGGCTTGGAGAGGATTGTTCTGCGAACCAGGTAACCGTAGAACCCCTGGGTTCCTTCAAATCCACGGACATGGTCCGGGAATGTATGCTTCTCGCAGGAGAAGGGGCCGCCCGCTGGGCTCTGCGGAATAAGCTGCCCTTCCCCTTTATCAGTCAAGAAGCCGGGGATCTCCCGGACCAGCAGGACAGGCTGCCCGGTCTGGCCGGGGCCTGGCAGATGCGGCGCTGCATGAGGCCCCGGAGCCTTTCCGCCAGGCCCGGAATCCACTGGGGCCTAGGGCTGGACGAGTACACCCAGGTTACCAGCCCCCTCAGGCGCTACACGGACCTCCTGTGCCACCAGCAGATCCGGGCCCTGTTACGGGGCGAAGCCCCCCTAGGGGAGGAAGAAGTCCTGCTCCGGGTCAGCGCCGCTGAAGCCGCCGCCGCTGCAGCGTCCAGGGCCGAGCGGGCGTCCAGGGCCCACTGGATTGCGGTGTACTTATCGGACAAAAAAGATTCGGTCTGGGACGGGGTGATCCTGGACCGTAAGGGGAACCGGGGCGTTGTAAGCATCCCGGCACTGGGGCTTGAAACCCAGGTAAGCCTCAAAAGTGGCGTAGGGCCCAACGATGCCGTCAGGCTTATATGCGGCCAAGTGAACATCCCCGAAGGGGAAGCGGCTTTTGTCTGCGCCTAGCTATTCGGCGTTGATGCTCCATGCCGCTCCCGCATAGGCCCGAAAGAGAACGCTGCCTTTTCCGGGATCCTTCATAGGCCGGACGCTCCAGGCGTAAACCGGCGCTTCTCCTCCCAGGAGCACCTTGAAGCCCGGAAAAACCGTATATGTCCCTTCCAGGCCCAGAAAGATGGATTTGAATTCGTCTGCGGCCCTTGTTTTTTCAATATTGGTTCCATTTATGACATCCACGGAATAGGATCGCTTCAGGTTCTGGTAGCCCAAATCCACCCTCACCGTATAGGGAACATTTTTGGTATAAACTTCGGCCCGGAAAAAATACCTTGTCAGCGAATCTCCGGTTAAGAGGTCCGCCTTTTCCTGGACAGTAAAAGCCCGTGAACTGAGGTTTAAGGAACATACCACATAGGGAACCCAAAAACCCGCCGCAACATCCCCAGTTTTCTGATTATAATTCCCTTCGATATCCAGAACGCTCCCTAAAGATGAGGAACCTTGCAGATGCATGAAGAATATTCCCGGCACTTCCGCATCCAGGGCTGCGGAAAACCCCGGATTGACCGGCTGTTCCCGGGCGTTAAAGAGGCCCATAACCGGACCTATTTCCATGGATACATAGTCCAGATTGATGCCCAGAGAGGCGTAAAGGCGGTTCCGCAGCAGGGGATCCCGTTCAAAACCCCCGCTAAAGCTGAAATAATCCTTAAGTTCCCCTGAAACCCCTATCCTGAAGGAGGGATACAATTGGGGGTCAAAAGCCTTCGCCCCGGCGGTCAGGGATTCCTGGCCGGCATGGAAAGCCATATTCCCCAAGCCGCCTTCGATTTCCATGTCCAGGCTGAAGAGAAACCCCAGGGAACCGGACATCAGGAGCAGCAATAAACTTTTTTTCATAGTTTTACCTTAAAAAGCGGTTCTGATGCCGAAAAACAGCTCGAACATCTCCGCCGGGCTTTCTCTGTCCAGGGGATTAACCCGGATTTTAGCATCCCAAAGAAGGCCGCTGGAAACAAAACTGACAAAAGGGGAAATCCAGAGGGTAAAATCTTCCATATCGTTGATTTTCAAGCCCATCGTGGTTTCCAGCCCCGCGGTAAAGTCCGAACCCGGTTTGGTTTTGAAAAATCGTACATTAATGTCCCCCCTTCCCCGTTCGTCCGGGGTTTTAATATGAAGGTATTCCACAGGATGGTAGAAAAAAGTAACATTGAGCCCTGCGGAGCCAAAGCGCAGCCTTGGTTCCATAAGGAAGAACAGGTTGTCTATTCCAAAGTCCGTCCCTGCGTCCCAGCCGGGAATTCCCCCCTGGATAAGGAATTCCATACCTGTTCCGGCTGAAAAATGAGCCAAAAGCCCTCCCCGGATATTGGCTTCAGGTTCTGACGTAAGAGACACGCCGCCAAAAGCCTCTATTTTAACCGTTTCCCTGTTAAGCAGGACCCGCAGGTCCCCGGAGTAACGCCGTTCTCCGTCATTGCCGAAGGCCTCGGGAATCCAGGTGAAATTTTCATATAAATACACTACCGGGACAATACGCTCCCATTTGGTCAGAGCCAGGGAAAACCCGGCGCCCCGGACGCCGTGAATGCCGTTGTAGCTGCGGGTAATGTCGCCGCCGATTCCTTCAGGAAAATAAAAAAAACCTTTGTAATCCGAACCTATCGGGGCAATCCCGAACCGGGAGGTAAATTCATCGCCTGAACAGAAATCATCCCCGGCGCCGATAAAATAGGATAACTCCAGGGAACCGAAAAGATCCCTGGCCGTCGCCTTGGCTGTCCTAAAACCGGCATATCCTCCAGGGATGTTCTTCAAATCTTCGAATCCAAAGTCGAAACCCAGCAGTATCCCGTACTTGTAGCCCCCGTTGAGGGCCAAATCCGCGGAAATTACCGAACCGAGGGCAAATTCCCCCTCTTCCACCCTGCCCCGGGAAGCCATTTCCATTTGGGGAACTGTTATTTCCGCAGCCGTAAGGAACCCCGGGACGGCGAACAGCAGCATTGCCGTGAAAACCGTTTTCATGCTTTTATTTTAACATGTCCGGAGCCTTAATAGAAGAGCAAAGATCCTTTTTTCCTATCTTGACGTAAGACGATTTGTGTATAATCTTTTAACTATAATGAGTGATTATCTTGATCCTAATAATGAGGAACTGCTTAAGGACTTTTTCAGTGAAGCCCAGATGCAGGTGGATACACTGGAGCAGAATATTCTGGTCCTTGAAAACGAAGGGGCCAACAAAGACGCGGTAGACGAGATCTTCCGGGCTGCTCATACTCTCAAAGGCGGCTCGGCTACCGTAGAGATGATGGAACTATCCCATTTTACCCACCTTGTAGAAGATGTGCTGGACGCTATCAGGTCGGATCAACTCTCGATTAGCGAAGATGTGGTGGATACCCTTCTCCAGGCAATTGATGTAATCAAGGCCATGCTGGAACAGCGCATGAACGGCGCGATCTACCAGGAGGATATTTCCGAAACAGAGGGCAAACTCTCAGCCCTGCTTCCTGAAGGGGCGAGGAGCAAAAAGGGTTCCGCCAAGCCTGCGGTCCCGAAACCCTCAGTTCCTGTGGCTCCTCCTCCCCAAGCTCCGCCGCCTGCCCCTGCGGCTGCCGGGGGCTTAAGCGAGGACGAACTCAACGAAATCCGGGAAGCCGTTGAAGGGGGCATGTCTGTCTACCGGGTTTCGGTTAAATTTGATGAAAACAGCCTTATGAACACTGTCGGAGGCATCCAGGTCTACGCGGCTCTCAAAGGCGCCGGCACGGTGCTCCGGACTGTTCCTGAATTCGAACAGCTCTATGAAGACAATTTCTTTCCTACTGTTGAATACTACTTTGGGTCGCTTAAATCCCCTGATGAGATCCGCAAATACGTGATCATCCCGGATGTTTCCTTAGGGGCGGATATTGTCGATGTAAGCAAGGCCCCAGGGGCCTCAAAACCCGCTGCTCCTGCTCCTGTTGCGGCTGCTCCAACGCCCGCCGCCCAAGGCGCCCCCAAACCCGCGCCCGGGGTCCAGGCTGCCGCTCCAGCCAAAGCTGCAGCGCCTGCCCCTCCTGCGGTTAAGAGCGCCGCAGGAAGCGCCGCCGCAGAGGACGCCAGGAAAGCCGGAAAGGAAGCGGGGGCTATACTCCGGGTGGATTCAAAGCGTATCGACGACCTCCTTAACCTGGTTTCGGAAACGGTTATTACGAAGGCCACTTTTAACCAGATCAATATGCAGTTCACCGAGATGATGGCGGATCTCCATACTATCGAAACGGTTTACCGGGAAAAGATAAAAAGCCTTTTCGACAGCCTCCCGGATTACCTGGAAAGCATACAGAACGGCAAATCCGTCAAGGATGTCCGCAAGGAAATCGGCGCTGAATACGGGGATCTCTTCTCCCTCTTTGACGGTTTTGAAACCAGCATGAAGGTTAACGCAGGCAAATTCCGTTCCACAGCCCAGAACCTGGGCCGGATAACCGGCGAACTCCAGGAAGGGGTCATGCGGATCCGCATGGTGCCTATCAGCCAGATCTTTAGCCGCTTTCCTAGGCTGGTACGGGATCTCTCCAAAAGCCTTAACAAGAAGATCAACCTGGTCATCGAAGGGGAGGAGACTGAGCTGGACAAGTCGGTTATCGAGGACCTTTTGGACCCCATTATGCACTCGGTGCGGAATTCCATCGACCACGGCATCGAATCCCAGGAGGAACGGAAGGCCGCGGGCAAGCCTGAAGAAGGCATGGTTGTTCTCAAGGCCGCCAACGAAGGCAACATGATCGTCATTGAGATAGCCGATGACGGCAAGGGAATCGATGTGGAAGCCGTAAAGGCCAAAGCCGTGGAGCGCGGCATACTCAACCCCAACAAGATCCTCACGGATGTGGAAGCCTTTAACCTTATTTTCGAGCCCGGCTTCTCAACTGCCCGGCAGGTCACCAGCATCTCCGGCAGGGGGGTGGGACTTGATGTGGTGCGCCGGTCTATCGACAAACTCAACGGCACGGTAACGGTCAACTCCGAAAGGGGGAGGGGCACCAAATTTACCATTAAGCTTCCCCTTACGCTGGCTATCATCCAGGGCCTCCTGGTACGGGTGGGGCCGGAGATTTATTCCATTCCCATCACGTCGGTTATCGAGAGCCTCAGGATCAAACCCGAAGACATCCGCATGATCGACAACAACGAGGTTTTCAACATCCGCAACGATGTGATCTCCCTGCTCAGGTTGAACCGGCTTTTCGGGATACGCAGCGAGGAACAGCAGGAGTATTACTTCATTGTTATTGTAGGCACAGCGGAAAAGAAAATGGGCTTTATGGTGGACAGCCTTATCGGGGAAGAAGACGTGGTCATTAAACCCCTGCGGGATCAGTTTACCAATTCTCCGGGGATAGCCGGGGCCTCGATCCTTGGCGACGGTTCGGTTTCCCTGATTATCGACGTAGGCCAGCTCCTTGAACTGGGGCTCAAGAAGGAAATGGAAAACCGCCGGGCCCGGGAGTCATCAATGCGGTGGTAAGCGAAAAAAGGAATAACGAGGAACAGTCATGGCAGTGATAAAAGATCTGGCCCAGGTAAACGCGGAACTCCAGGAACAGAAGGAGAGGGCTGACACAGTCGATTTCAAGATGGTCACCTTTTCCCTTGCCGGGAAGGATTACGGGGTGGATATTATGAACCTCAAGGAAATCGCCAAGGCGGACAAATTTACCTATGTCCCCAATGCGGCTTCCTTTGTCCGGGGGGTGTATAACCTCCGGGGGGACATTATCCCCATCATCGACCTCAGAGCCTTCTTTCATCTGCCTATAGACAAAAAAGCGGACGGCCTTGAAAACATGCTTATCCTCCGTATCGAAGACCACGTCTACGGGACCATCGTAGACAAGATCGACAAGGTAGTGGGAATCAATTCCGACAGCATCCAACCCCCCCATCCCATATTCGGGGATATTAACATCAAGTTTATCAGCGGCGTAGTGGAAAAGCAGGGGGATCTCTACATCATCCTGGATGTGATCAAGATATTTACCCAGAACAAGGAAGAAGAGCAGAAGCCCCGTCCGGCAATTGCCGAAAGCAGCGGCGGGGCAGGGTATTTCAGTCCCCCCCAGGAGGCCGAATCGCTGGCGGAAGAAAAAGCCGCTGTTACCGATTCGGCTATCGGCTTTATCAAAGAAAACCTCCCGGCGCTCAAACAGTTTTACCCCAGCGAGGTCAACGATGAGTGGCTGCGCCGGCGTTTTGCCGATTGGAGCGGGACCCGGTCAGGCGAGGGGCTTCAGCTTAAAAACGCCTCTGACGCTGAAGAATACCTGGCTGGTTTTTATTCACCCTGTTCAGGCCGTTTCTGGGATGACGAGTACGCCGCTATGGTAAAGGGTTTCCTGCCCGAACTGAGTTCCAACAATATCCAGGTATGGAACGTTGGCTGCGGAAAGGGCTATGAATCTTTTTCGTTTGCATGTATACTAAGATCCCGTTATCCTCAAGGGCATATCAAGATATGGGCTAATGATAATGATATTATGTCCATATCCCAGGCCCCGAATATGATTTTCGATCTGGACGAGATGCCGGAATACTGCCGGAGCTTTATGAGCAAGGGGCGGAACGGGTATAGTTTCAATCAGACTGTCAAGGATTCGATAGTTTTTGAATACCATGATATTCTGAATGATAACCCTCTGCCGGATCTGGATATTATTCTGGCAAGGGATATATTGTCTTTTGTTCCTGTTCAGGAACAGCAGAAGCTCTGCGCCGGTTTTGCCGAAAAGCTAAAAGGCCGGGGCGTGGTTTTTCTGGGTATGAACGAAGTAATGCCTGGGAATGAATGGCGAAATATCGGGCGGGAGCCTGTTTCTGCTTTTATGCAGAACGGATAGTGTTTAGTACACAGTGAAAGGAGCATTTGTATGAGAGTTGAATACATTAATCCCTTTGTCGAAGCGGCCTTTAATGTGCTCAAGGATGTCCTGGGTACCGATGTCAAACGGGGGGATCTGTACCTCAAATCTTCAACCATGAAAATTATGGGCGTAGCCGCCCTGGTTGGACTCGCCGGCGACGTGGAAGGCCGTGTTCTTTTCGATATGAACAAGGAAACGGCGCTTTTTGTGGTAAGCGCCATGAACGGCGAGGAATTCACAGCAATGGACGAAATGGCCAAAGCCACCATCCAGGAGCTGGCCAACATGATCACCGCCCAGGCGGTAACAAAACTTCACGATCTTGGTTTCAAATTCGACCTTACCCCGCCGGCCCTTTTTACAGGCGATAATATGGAGGTATCCAGCAACATGGGGAAAGACGTGGAAGCCCTCATTGTCCCCATGGAGCTTGGCCCTGGGGGCAAGAACGGAAAAATCGAGATCAACGTCGTTATTCGGGAAAGAATGTGAACTAACGCTCCTTAACGGAGCGCGGTTAGCGGGGCGGTTAGCTCAGTTGGTGAGAGCACTAGCTTGACATGCTAGGGGTCGTGGGTTCAAGTCCCCCATCGCCCAATCCCCTCATTTCCTCTAAATAGGAAATGAGGGGATTTTTTTGCCTTGCGCCTTTTTCCGGCAGCCTGAAATCCCGCTCCGGCGGGGTTGTTAATTCAAAACCTCTGCGGCTGCTTTCGCTTGCGGAAATCCCGTGTTTCCGCCGATAATCTACCAAATGGGTAAAATAGCATTTACGGGAATCCTGATTTTCATCCTCAACTTCCCCCTTTCGGCCCAAAAAGGGATGAAAATCACCGTCGAAGAGCATAACGGTTCCCTTACCATTATCAGTTCCCAGGGAAGCGTCAGGGAGCTTGTTATCCCTGATACGATCAATAATATGCCCGTTACGGCCATAGGCGAAGGGGCTTTTACCCGAAAGGGGCTGACCAGCCTGGTTATCCCGGACAGTGTGACGGTTATTGGAGATCAGGCTTTCTCTTTTAATGAACTCACAAGCCTGGTAACCGGCAGCAATGTAAGGACCATAGGCCAGAAAGCCTTTTTTTCCAATAAACTGGAGAATGTCGTCCTGGGTGAGGGCCTGGCCGCCATAGGTATGGGGGCTTTTGCGCTAAACAATATATCGGAAATTTCCATTCCCAACAGCGTAACTGCTATCGGAGCCTATGCGTTCTACTTCAACAAGCTCAGAAACCTCACTATCCCAGACAGCGTCGGCTCCCTGGGTGAAGGGGCGTTTTCTACCAACAGGCTCCATACGGTGGTTATAGGCAGCGGGGTAACGAAAATAGGCGATGGCGCCTTTTATAACAACCAGCTTACGGGTATTACGGTTCCCGGAGGCGTCAGCGACATGGGCAAAAGGGTCTTCGAGAGCAGGATAACCCAAAAATCATCCCAGCTCCCGGTAGATTATCTAGACGAAAAAGGGGAAATCATCTATACTACAGCCGATAATTTTGATACATTTTATACTTCAACAGGGAAAAAACCGGGAAAATATACCTTTTCCCGTGAAGAAGGCTGGCAATTTGAAGAATAAGCCAGGCATCCGCACAGGGCGGGGGGCTGGCAGGCAGCAGGATGCGTTGTGTCCGCTGCCTGATCCGTGCGGTATTCGTTGTGGGCCTATTGACAAAATTTAATCGAATTGATATCTTACCAGAACGTTGAAAAGTCAGCGTTTTGTGCCCTTGTAGCTCAGTTGGCAGAGCATATCCATGGTAAGGATAAGGTCATCAGTTCGATTCTGATCGAGGGCTGGCAAAAACGCCTGTGTTTATGAGCCTGGCGGAAGGGGAAAAGATATGGCGAGCAAAAAGACGGCAGTTGAACTTATCGCGCTTCAGTGCAGCGAATGTAAGCGGCGGAACTATACGACAAAAAAAAACCGGCGGAACACCCAGGAGAAGCTGGTATTGAACAAGTATTGTCCCTTCGACCGGAAGCATACGCTGCACAAAGAGACGAAGGTTAAATAAAGATTGAGGCGTATAGCTCAGTTGGTAGAGCGGCGGTCTCCAAAACCGCAGGTCGTGGGTTCGAAGCCTACTGCGCCTGGGATTTGAGTGTAGAGTAAAAGAGGATACTATGGGCAAGATTGTTC
>JAISZE010000149.1 GCA_031269405.1 Treponema sp.
AGAACCCTTGAAGTGGCGGTAGGTTTTCTCGGGGCCGCCAAGAAGGACAAGGCCCATGATGACCTTGTAGCCGACTTTTTCATGTACCTTTCCTCCCCCGAGGGCTGGACGAATTACCAGAATGCCATTATTGCGGCAGGCGGTACATTAAATGGTCCGCCCCTGGTATACGGCGCCCAGCTTCCCGGCGATATTCAATCGCTGTTCAGCGGCCTGAGTTTTATCGGTAATGTACAGAAAGGATACTCAAATAAGACGGTAGGAGTGTGGGGAAATAATGAATCGGGCCGCGCCTGGTATGATTTAACCTACAATTATCTTTCCGGTAAGATAACGATCGATCAGTGGGTATTGGATATACAGGCTTTGGCTGATAGATATTTCGATGTCCAGCTTAAGAGTGAAGCTATCAGCAGAAACGATTTGAATAACCCCCAGAACGCTCCAACCGGGCAGTAAAAGGAGAAACGGGTGCTGAAAAAACACTTGTTGTTCATCGCCGTAATTTTAGCAGTATTGTTTGCGGGCTGTGTTTTTTTCAGCATCCGTTCTTCTTCTCTTGTTGATCTTTTAGAACCTGTAGAATTCCAAACAGGAACGCAAAATTCGAGTCTGGGGTACGATAGTGTAAAAAAACTCTTTCTTATTGGTACATATACCAATCAGCTTATAGCTTTTGATGCAAGCGGAAAGAAAATATGGACTTTTGAAGGGAAAGGTCCCTTTAGGCAGCTTATTGTTCATTCGGATAGCCGTGTGCTTTACGCGGGGAATGAAGACAACCATGTCTATATCCTGAACCTGGATACAGGCAGACTCGCTGGTGATATAAACGCCGAACGGCGAATATATAATATTGATGTAAATTCTGAAGGTTCTGAAATTTTGATCTCCGCCGGCGTGAGCGTCAGCAAGCATAATATTCTTCTCTATAATGCTCAGGGAGAGCAGTTGGAAAATATACAATTTACAAGCCGTATCCAGGGGGCGGCCTATGCGCCTGATAATAGCAATATTATTCTGGTAAACAACCGGGGCGAAGTACTCCGCATAGATCGGAATGGAAAGGAAATCGCTTCCCAAAGGCTGTTATACGAATTAGTGGATTTAAAAAAAACAGCAAACAATGAGTATCTTGTCCTTTCCAAACCGGGCAGTTACCATATTTTTGACGGGAACCTCAATATCATGAGGGAAAAAATGGTAAACGAATCATTCCCTGTTACAGGGAGGACTGTGGGATCGGATACCAGCGGGCAATACACAGTGATTGGAACTAATGAAGGTTTTCTTTATTTTTTTGATAAAAATGATAATCAGATTTTCAGCACCCGGGTGGAAAACGGAATAACTGATTTTCTGCCTATAGGTGAGGATATATACTTAACAGGATTAGGGGACTTTGTTTATAAACTTCCTGCGGAGGGTATCCGGCTTGCAGGTATCATGAGTATATTGAAGCAGCCTCTTGTTGCCGGTTCTGTTACCCTTGCTGTTGCGGCGCTTTTCTGCGTCCTGTTTGCCCTGGGAGCTACAAGAAGCCGGCTTATTAAGTTTGGAATTATCATATACCGGCACAGGGTCGGCTACCTGCTTATATTGCCGACATTCGTTCTACTCGTCTTTTTCAATTACTCGAGTATCTTTTTGGCTTTTACCAGGGCGTTTACAAACTGGTCCCGGATTGATTTGACCTGGGCAACCATGAAATTTATAGGCTTTGATAATTTCCGGGAAATGCTCCATGACAGGTATTTCTTCGTCGGTATAAAAAATCTTGTGCTGTTAATGGTAACCGCTTTTGCGAAACTGCTGACAGTCCCCCTTATTGTGGCATGGCTGGTTTATTCAATGAAGATTAACCGGCAAAAAACACTATTTCGTTTTCTGTTTGTTTTACCTATGGTAGTACCGGGTGTTGTAAGCGCCCTTATGTGGAAACAGATTTACGATCCGAGTATTGGCCTTATAAACCAGTTTCTTACCGCAATAGGCCTGGAAAACTGGAGGCAGGTCTGGCTGGGGAATGAAAAACTTGCAATATGGTCTGTTATATTTATGGGTTTTCCTTTTGTAAACGTCCTTGCCTTTTTAGTGTATTACGGCGGCTTGATGGATATAGATCCGGGTATAATAGAAAGCGCCCGTATTGACGGCGCCGGGAAGGGGAAAATCTTTTTTAATATACAGCTTCCTATTTTATTGTCCCAAATAAAAGTTTTGGCAATTTTGACATTCATCGGGACCATGCAGGATTACGGCGGCATCTACCTTCTTACAGGAGGCGGACCGGGTTCAAGCACTTATGTTCCGGGGCTTCAACTTTATTACAGCACCGCTTCGACAGGCCGGTATGGGTATGCCTGCGCTCTGGGTATTGTGCTTTTCATATTTACCATGATCGGTACGCTCATCAATATGAAGATGAAAACCCATTCCGAAGATTAGGAGGTATTACGATGCGTATTAAACTACCCAAATTATCGTTTTTTCAAATTGGAATATTTCTTATTGCTTTGTTTATCCTATTTCTTGCGTTTGTCCCTATTTTGACTATGCTGCTTCTTTCGCTTAAATCGACAGTACAGATCTATAATAATTTTTTTGCCTTTCCTAATCCTCCGCAATGGGGAAATTACAATAAGGCAATAGGTATGCTGATCCCCAACATGATCAACACCCTGATCGTGGTATCAATAGGAACTTTGCTGACAGTATTACTGTGCCTTATGAGCGGTTATTCCTTTGCAAAATTAAATTATCCTTTTAAAAATGTTCTTTTTATAGGCATTATAGCGCTTATGATGGTACCAGGCGTCCTACTCCTTACTCCGCAATACATGCTGATACAGAAGTACGGTATCTATAATACTTGGGCATCGCTAATTCTACCCTGGGCGGCAGGGGGCCAAATTTTTGGGATAATACTGACAAGAACCAGCATGAGCCAACTGCCCCATGAAATGTTCGAAGCCGCCCGTATAGACGGCTGCGGAGAATTTCAGGCTCTTGTCAGAATCGCCCTGCCCTTGTCAAAACCCATCCTTTCGACTATTGCCGTAATGAACATGGTAGCTTTTTACAATGACTTTATCTGGCCTCTTCTTGCAATTCAGACCAACAGTAAACAGGTTATTAATGTCGTTATACGGGTGTTCCAGTCTGTAACCGGTTCCATCGATCTGGGTTCTATGATAGCCGGTTTTGTGTTTGCAACCCTCCCGCTCTTGCTCCTCTTTATATTTACCTCCAGGCTTTATATTGAGGGTATTACATCAGGGGCAGTTAAAGGTTAAAATATCACTGCAATTGCCATATTGCAAGGAGAAAATTTATGGACCTTAAGAGTATTTTTGATAACGCCCCAAGAGAGTATGCCATTTATCCCATTATTCATGATAAAATGAACAGTTATCAGGCGGAAATTAATTCCTATCATGAAAAGGGCTTTGCCGGTGTGGTATCCAATATCAAATATGACCGGAACTATCCTGAGAACAGGGAGCTCTGGGATAACTTCGCAAGGGGCTGCCGGACCTATATTGCTAAGGGCATGAAGCTATGGATTTATGATGAACACGGTTATCCTTCGGGAACGGCAGGCGGCGTTGTGCTTGACCGGCATCCTGAATACGAATGCAAAGAGATCGTCTACTACAGTTATTGGAAAACCCTCATAGGCGAGGATGAGTACAGGGCTGATATACCTTCCGGAAAGCTCTATAAGGCCTACCTCATCAAACTTGGCAGCAATGGCGAATACGCTGATATAAGCGACGGCTTGGACGAACGCGGAACCCTTCGTTTTACTATTCCTCAAGGCGCGTGGAGGCTTGTGGTATTTATCACAAGACGGCTTTTTGACGCTACCCATTCGGCTCACAGCTACAGCGAGCCCCGGCGTTACATCGATCTTTTTAATCCCAAAGCAACCGAAGCATTTTTGGATGTTACCCACGAAAAGTACAAGGCCGTTTTGGGCGATGAATTCGGCAAAGGAGTGCGGGCATTTTTTACCGACGAACCTTCACTCCAAGGCTGGAGCATGATCCCTATTGCATACCCGAGACTTTCATGGAGCGATGAATTTCCAAATATTTTCAAAAAGAGATTCGGCTATGATGCTGGTGAAAGCCTGATGGCCCTGTTCCTGAATTTTGGTAAAAATAATGTTAAAGCCTGCTGTGATTTTTGGGAACTCCAGGCGGATCTGACAGCTGATTCGTTTTTTGGCGTAATCCAGTCCTGGTGCCGGAAAAACAACGTTGCTTCGTCGGGCCATCTCATCCTTGAGGAAGGCCTTGTCTACCATACCTTGTGCTACGGATCTTATTACCGTTGTATGAAAAAGATGTGTTTCCCTGGTATAGATCAGCTTGAGACGGAACCGGATAAGCTTATGGGGACTTCGGCCATACCTGTAGCCAGGCTTGCGGCGTCTTTCGCGGATCTCTACGATCTGGGCGAGACTTTCACTGAGGCTTCGGATCATACTTCGAGAAATGTGAACCGTCAGATTTCCCTGGACTGGATCAGGGCTTCGGTTAACTGGCATCAGGCGATGGGCATTAATAATATCACTTCTTATTACAATTTCGGGCATTTTTCCGATGAAGAACTGCGGCAGCTTAATAACTATGTTTCCAGGATTGGCGCGGTTCTTCGGCAGGGGAAACGTTACAGCCGGGCGGCGGTTCTCTATCCCGAATGCACCATGTGGGCTTCGGTAAAGCCTTCCACCAAGGCTTATCATGAAATCAGCGAAGAAGAGCCCGAAGAACTGCAAAAAATATTCGCCGGTACTTCATGGGAGCTTCTGCACAGGCAGATTGATTTTGATTATATCGACGAACAGGAACTCTGCGCTTCGCCAATTGAAGGCGGTATTATTAAGGCCCAGAAGCGGAACTATGAGTGTATAATCCTTCCTCACTGCTGGGTTATGACGAAAACCGGGTTCAGCAGGATATGCGAATTTTTGGATCAAGGCGGGAAGGTGATTGTTGTAGGACGGCCTCCGTCAATCGAGCGGGATACAGGGATACCCGGAATCTTTGCGGAAAAAATTAATAGTTACCGGCATAATATAAATTATATTTCCGTAACCCTTGCCGGCTTTGGCGGTGCGGCCGGGCTCCTCCCGACAACTATCAGCCTGCGTCCTGCAATAGCATCCGTGTTGAGCGGTTACGCCGGCGACCTGAAAGGAAGTGAACTTATTTCGGAAAATATCCTTTCTCATATACGGAAGATAACAACCCAAGACGGAAGGGAAGAACTGCTGATATTCCTTTGTAACATGGGAAGCACTGTGTACCATGCGTCCCTTGAAACTGAAGGAGACTGGAATGTTGAGAAAGGAGATCCCCAAACAGGCGCGGTATTTCTGGTAAAGACGGGACGTACAAACGGGATGACCTGTTTTGATATTACCCTTAAAGCTTATGAGAGCATGGTTCTTTACTTAAGCTGATACTATAGTTACTAATCGCATCTCCAATAGGTTCCTTTGGCGTTGCAATTTGCCGCTGAAACGAATTACCATAGAAATAAAGGCGGCATGCGGTAAGGAGTAAGCGGCAAATGAAACGGATAATATTGAAACCTGGGGAAGAGCGGCGCATACTGCTGGGCCATCCCTGGGTATATGATAATGAAGCGGCATGCATCCTCTCCGGGCCGGGCAGAGAGGCTTCCGGGGCGGTTCTTGAGCCTGGGGAAATTGCCGATGTGGAGAGTTCCGGTAAGACCTACCTGGGACGGGCTTTTGTAAACCCACATTCAAAAATCATCGCCAGGATCTACAGTCCTTCCAAAGAGGGGGTTGACAAAGGCTTTTTCAAGCGGCGCATCAGGGAAGCCCTGTTAAGGCGCCGTGCGGCGGGTTATGATTTCCGCCGGGACTCCTGCCGCATTGTTTTCGCTGAAGCCGACTTTCTGCCCGGCTTTATTGCCGACCGGTTTACAGGCTGGCCCCTGGACGAACTGGAAGCTGCCGTGCAGGAGCGCCCTGTAAGCTTTGAACTGGCCGAAGCCGCCCTGGGGCCTCCGGCTTCCTGGCTTTCGGTGCAGTTCCTCTCGTATGCTATGGACCTCCGGAGGGATATGGTTCTGGAGGCCCTTGAGGAAGTGCTCGGGACGCCTTTGTTTGTAACAGAAGATCCTCCGGGCGCGCCGTCCGGGATCATGGAAAAGCCGCCGGTTAAGGTACGGGAGCTTGAAGGGCTCCCTTTCAGGGAAGGGGTGATAAAAGGAACCTGCCCCGCAGGTATTGTGATTTTTGAAAACAGCCTGCCTTTTGCCCTTCATTTAGAAGAAAGCCAGAAAACCGGTCATTTCCTGGATCAAAGGGACAACAGGCGGCTGGCATCGGCCTTCGCTGCAGGCAGCAGGGTCCTGGACGCCTGTTCCTATACCGGAGGCTTCGGCATCTACGCCGCCCGTGCAGGGGCGGAAGCGGCAGTCTGCGTGGACGTTTCCGCTGCGGCTCTGGAAACGGTGCGGAAAAATGCCGCCCTGAACGCGGTAACCAGCGCCGTTGCCGCAGTTGAAGCTGATATCTTTGAGTACCTCCGCAGGGCGGAACGGAAAAAAGAACGTTTTGATCTCATCATCCTCGATCCGCCGGCTTTTGCCAAAACAAGGGCTTCCCTGAACGGCGCTTTGCGGGGTTACAAGGAAATCAACCTCAAGGCGATAAAGCTTCTCAACCCCCGCGGGGTCCTGGTTACCTGCTCGTGCAGCCAGGCCCTGGACGAAGGCCGGTTCAGGCGGATGGTCGCGGAATCCGCGGCTGACGCTGAACGGAGGCTCTATCAGATGGATTTCCGGTACCAGGGGCCGGACCATCCCATCCTTCTGGGCTACGATGAATCGCTGTACCTCAAATGCGGCTTTTACCGGGTTTATTCGTGCTGAGGGGTCTAATACCCCGCCCTTTGGGGCGAGGTTGTTGATTGAGCTCCGTGGTTTTCTTGTATTAAGGAGGAGTTTGTATGAACGAATCCCGGCAGGTTGCCGAAATGACGGCCCTCCTAGCTTTCCAACTGGGAATAATCCTTTTTACAGTCCGTCTCTGCGGACGCCTGATTAAGCAGTTGAAAATTCCCCAGGTACTGGGAGAACTCCTGGCAGGGATCATCATCGGCCCCTATGCCCTGGGAGGGATGCGCTTTCCGGGTTTTCCGGAAGGGATCTTTCCCCTAGCCGCCGGTTCCCTTGGGGTAAGCACCGAACTCTATGCCATCGCTTCCATAGCATCTGTTATCCTACTTTTTACGTCAGGACTTGAAGCCGACATTAGTCTCTTTTTCCGTTATTCCCTTGCCGGCGGGATTGTCGCCATCGGGGGAGGGGTGGTTTCTTTTATCCTGGGAGACTTGGCAGGGGTGTTTCTCCTGCCGGGATCTTCCTTTACGTCCCCTGTACGCCTCTTTCTGGGGATTCTTTCCACAGCCACCTCAGCGGGCATCACCGCCAGGATCCTTTCGGACCAGAAGAAGATAGACTCCCCTGAAGGCGTCACCATTCTGGCAGCGGCGGTTTTTGATGATGTTCTGGGCATCATCGCCCTGGCGGTGATCTTCGTTGTCCTGGCGCTGCCCGGTTCCGTCCGCGGTTCCCCGGCCCCCCTGGTGGTCCTGGCCGTAGCCGGGAAGGCTTTCGGCATCTGGCTGGGCTTTACCGCCCTGGGCCTTCTCTTTTCCCGGAGGATCGCGGGCTTTCTCAAGTCCTTCAAACACAGTTACGATTTTTCCATCCTGGCCTTAGGGATCGCTCTGGTCCTTGCAGGAATTTTCGAAAAACAGGGGCTGGCTATGATTTTAGGCGCCTATACCGCCGGCCTTTCGCTCTCAAAAACCGGTATTGCCGCAGTAGTGCGGGGACGGATCCGGGGGCTCTACGAATTCTTCGTCCCTGTTTTGTTCGCCCTTATAGGGATGATGGTGAATCCGGGGGAGATCTTTTCCGCTCCGGTTCTGATCTTCGGGGCGGCGTATACCGCTGCGGCTATCCTCGCCAAGGTGATAGGCTGCGGCGGCCCTGCGCTGCTCCTGGGTTTCAACGGCCGTGGGGCGCTGCGCATTGGAACGGGCATGGTTACACGGGGCGAAATCACCCTTATCATCGCTGGCGCCGGTCTCGCGTCTGGTATCCTCAACAGGCAGATCTTCGGAGCCGCCGTCCTTATGACAGCGATCACTGCACTGGCTGCGCCGCCTCTTCTTTCCGCAGCCCTGCGGCTCCGCGGAGGAGGGACCAGGAAACCTGTCAAAGACAATGATTCGGTAACCGCTGTCTGGGAATTGTATTCCCCTGAAATCGCCGACCTCGTGGTAGACAGCCTGCTCAAGGGTCTTAAGAACGAAGGCTTTTATGTTCAAACGCTGAATCTTGACGAAGGGCTCTCACAGGCGCGGAAGGATGACATCGCCCTTTCCATCACAGAGGAGGAAAGCAAAGTAAGCATCGAGACTGCAAAAACCGACATGCCTTTTGTAAAGACTGCAGTTTACGAAGTGATTCTTGGGCTTCACGAGGCTATCAAAAAACTCAAGGACTCTTCTGATCCCAGACAGATGAAAAAGGAACTCATGGACAAAAACAGCCGCGCCGGTGAGGATCTCCTTTCCCTTATTACCCCCGCTGTGGTTTCCCTGAATCTCAAGGGCGGAACAAAAGAAGAGATTATCACGGAAATGGTGGACATCCTGGCGTCTCAGGGCAGGCTTTTAGACCGGGATTTGACGCTCAAGAATGTTCTTGAACGGGAAAAAATTATGAGCACCGGCCTACAGCACGGCATAGCCCTGCCTCACGCCAAAACAGACGGCGCCAGCGGCCTTGAGGCGGCAGTAGGGATCAAGAAGGAAGGCGTCGATTTTGAGTCCGCAGATGGTGAAAAGTCCCGGATTTTTATCCTGGTAGTATCTCCCCGCAGGGGTTCGGGCCCTCATATCCAGTTTCTCGCCGATATCGGAACGGTACTGAAAAACAGCGTCCTCCGGGAACAGGTGATAAACGCTGCCAGTAAAGAGGAATTAGTAAGCCTTTTACAGAAAGGGAGCGATAGGTCACGATAAGTCCTAAGCGTAAATAACTTAAACGGCTGTACAATTTGCGCAGGAAGTGATATACCCAAAAGCAGACGGGCATGTCCAGGATAAAGAGTTTAATAGACAGGTATATATTTTCCGACCGCCTGCCGCTTGAGGCGCGGACCACCAATATGGTGTGTATGGTCGGGATAGGCGGCGTTATTATCGCCATCATCACGCGCCTCTTTATGCGCAGCAGCCCCGTGCTCATCCTCGTGCTCTCAGGCATTGCCGTCTCTGTCGCTGCGCTGCTCGTGTTTTGCAATGCCTTCAATAAACACAAACTCGGCGGGCGGCTGGTGTTGTTCATGTTGTGCGACATACTGCTGCCGGCCGCGCTGTTCGCCATGGGCGGGGTGGAAAGCGGCATGGCGGCGTATTTTACCATGTCGGTCGTGCTCATATTTTTCCTGTCGAAAGGCAGGGCGCGGGCCGTTATACTCATCACCCATATCGCCTGGGTCATAGCCTGCTATGCGGCATCTTCGGCGCCCCCGTTTGACGCGCTCGTGGCGGAGCTTCACGGCCCGGCCAAGTATATCGACCATATCCAGTCCTTTCTCGTAGCCGGTTTCTTTATTGCCGCAATCGTCCTGTTCCAAAACCGCATTTTTCTCAATGAGCAGGCAAAAACGGATACGACCTTGCGCGCCATGCACGCAATGGCCGTCGCCCTGCTCAATATCGACCCGGAAAAACCGGAGGACGCGCTCCACCGCGGCATGGGCATCATCGCGGGCAGCGTGGGGGCCGACCGTATAACCATCTGGAGGAACGAGGTAATCGGCGGCCGGCTGTGCTTCGTCCACCAGCTTTCCGGGGCCGCCGTATCCACAGACGAAAACGGCGTTTCCGATATTCAGATCGGCGCGACGGACGCCCTCTCCCCCTTCCCGTATGAGGAATACCTGCCGGACTGGCCGGAGATGCTCTCGGGCGGGAATCCGGTCAGTTTGTCGGCGGGGGAGTTCTCAAGCCACGAGCAGGCGATGCTCTCGATGTTCGGCGTGCTGTCCGTTTTTATCGTCCCCATCATACACCGCGGGAACTTCTGGGGTTCGGTTACGTTCGACAACTGCCGCGACAATACCAAATTCACCGCCGACGAGGAGCGCATTATGATCCCCGGCGCGATGCTGCTGTCCAACGCCATCATCCGCAACCGGATGATTCTCGATCTTGCCCACGCGCAAAACGACGCGGAGGCGGCCTCAAAAGCGAAGAGCAATTTCCTGTCGAATATGAGCCACGAGATACGCACGCCGATAAACGCCATAACCGGTATGACCGCGATAGGGCGGGCTGCGGCGAATGTTGAACGCAAGGACTATGCGTTTGAGAAAATAAACGACGCGTCCATGCATCTGCTCGGGGTGATCAACGATATTCTCGACATGAGCAAGATAGAGGCCAACAAGCTCGAATTGTCATTAGGCGATTTTGTCTTTGAAAAGGCGTTGAAAAAGGCTGTCGACGTCAACAATTTCCGCATAGACGAGAAGCGCCAGCGGCTGCTCGTGCGGATCGATCCGGCCATACCGCGGGTGTTGATAGGCGACGACCAGCGGCTGACGCAGGTGCTCACGAACCTCCTGTCGAACGCGGTCAAATTCACCCCTGAGGGCGGCGATATTGCTATCGGCGCACGGCTTACCGGCGAGGAAAACGGGCGGTACACGGTTCAAATCAGCGTAACCGATACGGGCATCGGCATTAGCCCCGAGCAGCAGGCGCGGCTGTTTACGTCCTTCCAGCAGGCGGAGGCCGGCACTTCGCGCAAGTTCGGCGGGACGGGCCTGGGCCTGGCGATTTCCCGGCGCATTGTGGAGATGATGGGCGGGCGGATATGGGTAGAGTCCGAGGCCGGGCGGGGTTCTACGTTTGCGTTCACCATCCGGGCCGCCCGGGGCGCGGAGGAACTCCAGGGTCTGCTGCCGCCGGGCGTGAATCCGGGGAACCTGAAAATTCTCGTGGCGGACGATGATCCGGACGTGCTTGCCTACTTCATGCAGATTATGGAGGGCATAGGCGCCGCCTGCGACGCGGCTGCGGGCGGCGAGGAGGCCTGGGCGGCGATCGAGAAGGGCGGGGGTGTTTACGACATCTGTTTTGTGGATTGGAAGATGCCCGGAACTGACGGCATGGAACTGACGCGCCGTATCAAAGCCGGCGCGCGGGGCAAATCCGTCGTGGTCATGATCTCCTCTGCGGATTTGAGCGTTATTGAGGAGGAGGGGAGGCGCGCCGGGGTCGACAAATTCCTCCCGAAGCCGTTATTCCCTTCGACGGTGGTGGACTGCATCAACCAATGCCTCGGCGTCAAGGCAAGCGCCGCCAGGGCGGAAGAGGCCGGCGGGAAACCGGACGATTTCACCGGGCGCTGTGTGCTGCTGGCCGAGGATGTGGAAATCAACCGCGAGATCGTGCTTGCGCTGCTTGAGCCGACAAACCTGCGCATAGACTGTGCGGAGAACGGCGCGGAGGCGGTAAAACTCTTTTCCGGGAATCCCGGACGTTACGATCTGATATTGATGGATGTGCAGATGCCGGAGATGGACGGATACGAGGCGTCGCGGCAAATCCGCGGCTTTGGCGCGCCGGAAGCCGCCGCGGTGCCGATTGTCGCCATGACCGCGAATGTGTTCCGCGAAGATATTGAAAAATGCCTTGCGGCGGGCATGAACGCCCATCTCGGCAAGCCCCTCGACGCGGGAGAAATGCTGGCGGCGCTGCGGAAATACCTTTGAACCGTATCCGCCCGGCAATGCGCGCTCTTGATCCCCCTGCAAAGAGGGGGTATAATAAACATACCTATCAATACTAAAGGAGCAAAACCATGACCAAAGACTTTAGTTGCAGGAACCGCCCCAGTTGTGATACAATGAGAAGCGGTTCTTCGTTCTCCGTTCTCCGTTCTCCGTTCTCCGTTCTCCGTTCTCCGTTCTCCGTTCTCCGAAGGGCACCATAGGCTCAATTTTCTACTACCTCTCGTTATAGCCCTTGCCCTCGTCTTTGCCGCCTGCGGCGACAAGAGTACCGGGGACCCTACAAAACCGTATACCCCGCCAACGCCTGACCTAACCAACGCCGCAACACCCCAGATTACCGCGCACCCCGCTTCCAGCAGCCATGCCAAACCCGCGAGCGGCAGCGTGGACGTAACCTTGACGGTAACCGCTTCTGTCTCCGACGGCGGAACCCTCAGCTACCAGTGGTACAGCTATCCGCCCGGCGGGAATACCGCCGGTACGCTTATAAACAACGCCATTACCCCTTCCCTCGGCCTGTCCATCACCAGTACAACTGCCACCACGAACTACTTTGCCGTTGTTACCAACACCAACACCAGCGTGGACGGCGCCACAACCGCCACAGCCAGAAGCGCTACGGCGGTAATCACCGTTGTTGCCAGCGGCTCCCAACCCGTTACCTGGCACTTGAACGATCCCGGCGCCGCATGGCCCGCCAGCCCCGCCCCTCCCCCGGCGGCCAGCGTTGCCACGTATGGAAGCATTACCAAACCCGATGATCCCGTCAGGGCAGGCTACGTCTTTTACGGCTGGTACGCCGATGCGGGCTTAACCGCCGTGTACGCCTTTGGCGGCTCCGTTACCCAGCCCCTCGATCTCTACGCCAAGTGGGGAACCGCGCCGCCCTCCGGTACGTACACCGTCAGCTTTGACACCGGCCCCGGAGGCTCCAGTGTTCCCCCTATCGGGAACATTACCGCCGGTAATAAAATCACCGCCCCTGGGCGGCCGGCCACAACCGCCCTGCCCGGCTCCGTAGCGGCCGGCTTCTACCCCGGAGGCGCGGAATACAAAGCCTTCGGCGGCTGGTACAAAGAGAGCGGCTGTATGAACCCCTGGGACTTCGCAAGCGACACCGTAACCAGCACAACCACCCTCTACGCCAAGTGGGACGACCCTGTAGCGGTGAGCCTCGACGATTCCGCCGGCAGCAACGTCATTGAAAAAGCCCTCTCGTATATCCGGGGGGACACCGCCGGCGAAAAGACCTTTACCCTCATCCTTGGCGAGGATGTGAGCAGTTGGGCAGGAATGACCTCCAATGAATATGCAAATGTATCCCTCGCCGGCTCAAATTTCACCATAAAGAGCGACAGGCCGGAAGGGCGTACCGTCACCTTTACGGGGGCGGGGGCGCAAATCGGGAGAACCGCGTTCTATATCGGCGGTTACCGCGGCTCCAACAACTCCATCCATACCAGAACAGAAACCCTGGCGCTTGACAACATAACCCTGCAAGGGACGGCCGGCACACTACCCGGCGTCATAGTGTGGTACGGCGGAACCCTGAAACTCCTGGGGAACTCCAAGATTACCGGATTCACCAATACCACTTACACTGAAGAAGAAGGCCCAGGCGGAGGGGGGGTGTACGCTGTCGGTACCAGCGGCGAGGGCGGCGGCGCGTACATCATCATGCAGGGAAACTCCGAAATCAGTGATAACAGGAATGAAATAGACGGAGAGGGCCGCAATTTCAACTTAGGCGGAAATCATACCTTTGGCGGCGTGAAGCTTGGCGAGTATTCCACCCTTACTATGTCGGATAACGCCGCAATCAAAAACAATACCGCGCACATTACCAATTGTTCCGGCTACATATCCTCCCAGGGCGGCGGCGTGTATGCAGCCGATAATACCGCTATCACCATGAGCGGGCATGCCGAGATCAGCGGCAACACCGCCAGCAGCAGCGCCGGCGGCGACACCGGAGGCGTTGGCGGCGGCGTGTATACGGAGTAGTCCACGATCACCATGAGCGATTATGCCAAGATCAGCGGCAACACTGCCAGCAGCAGCGCCGGCGGCGTCGTTGGAAACGTCATCATCATGAGCGACAACACCGAGATCAGCGGTAATACCGCCGCCTCCTACCTTGGCGGCGGCGTCCTAGTCTTCTCTGAAGCCACCATGAGCGGCAATGCCAAGATCAGCGGCAACACTGCCAGCAGCAGCGCCGGCGGCGTCTTTAGCTATGGAACCATTACCATGAGCGGCAATGCTGAGATCCGCGATAACACCGCCGGCGAAAACGGCGGCGGCGTCAATGGAACCCTCACCATGAGCGGCAGTGCGGTGATCCGCGATAACTCCGCCACCTCCGGCGGCGGCGGGTATATCAGTGGGGGAACCTTCACCCTGAACAGCAACGCCCGGATCAGCGGCAACACCGCCAGCGGAAACGGCGGGGGCGTGTATCTCTACACCGGCAGCTACTATAATGCAGATAGCCTATTCGTGATGAACGGCGGGACCATCAGCTCCAACAAGGCCGGCGGTAACGGCGGCGGCGTGTATGTCTCGGATTCGGGTTATGATAAAGTCGCCTTTACCCTCTCAGGGGGAACCGTTTACGGAAGCGGCGATACAACTGCCGGGGCCAATGCGAACATCCTCACCGGCGGCGGCTACGGCGCGGCGCTCTACAAGACGACCAACGGCATAGCAACCTGGGGCGGCGGAGACGCAAACCCTATACCCCTTGCGGATGACAGCGCCCGGGGCACCAGCAAGACCCTCATCGGCGGCACTCCTTCCGGGACCGTACGGCCGTAGGAGGAAAGGCGCCGGAAGAACCGGCGGCATGAGTTAGACGGCCTAACTCATGAGTTGAACGGCCTAACTCATGAGTTGAACGGCTAAACTCATGAGTTGAACGGCTAAACTCATGAGTTGAATGGCTAAACTCATGAGTTGAACGACTCAACTCATGAGTTGAACAGCCGGCAGCATGAGTTAGACGGCCGGCGGCATGCGGGGCGCGCCCCGCGGCGGACATAAGGACACCACGTTCCATTCAGGAACGATAAAAAAGGAGAACGATATGGGACGAAAACCTTGGATACCCGGCGGGGACGCCGAATTCGACGAATTTTTAGGCAAATACTGCCACATTGTCAGCGCGAAAACCTCGGGCGAAAGCCCGGCGTGGACCCACATCCCGCAGGGCCGGGTTACGGAGCTCCTCGCCGCCGGCGCCGAGTGGCACGCGGCGTACGTGAAGCTCCTGGAGCCTCATACCCCGGCGGACACGCTGGCCAAAAACCAGGCCCGGAAGGCCGCCCAAAAGACCCTGGAGGACTTCAACAACCAGTACATCCTGTACGCC
The DNA here is from genome assembly GCA_031269405.1 of Treponema sp. The sequence continues at coordinate 15,237 of JAISZE010000149.1, forward strand.
CGGGAAGTAACCAACCCGGAGCGCGCGGAAATCGGCGCCCACGTCCGCGACACGGTCCGCACCCCGGAGCCCAAGCCCACCTGCCAGCCCCAGGCGGACGTGGTCTACCCCGGCCCGCACCTTTTGAAACTGGTTAACATCCGCCGCGTGCCCGGCATCGGCGACGACCCCCCGGAGGCGGACTACGGGGTGCGCATCTTCTGGGGCGTTACGGGGGACGCTACGGCGAGGGACAAGTTCCGTATCGCCGCCGCGCCCGAAATCGGCGACGACCTGCCCCACTCCACCTTCACCCACCGGAGAAGCATCCGCTTCGACTTCGAGGGCGACTCGGGCAAGACGGTCTGGTTCTGCCTCCGCTACGAAAACTCGAAAGGCGGCAAAGACGGCGAAGGGCCCTTCGGCCCGTTTTTCTCGGCGATAATCCCGTAACCTGGGGGCGGGAACAGGCCGGGGGAAGCCGCTGTTCTCAGCCCCAAAGATGCTCAGAGAGGATCTTCACCCCAATGCCGATGAGGATCAGGCCCCCGGCGATTTCCGCCCATTTTTCAAGGAGCGCGCCGATGCGGCGGCCAAACTCGAAGCCGGTTATGCAGACAGCGAAGGTGATGCCGCCGATGACCAGCGCAGAGCTCCATATTTCCCGGTTAAGGATGCTGAAGGAAAGCCCCACTGCCAGGGCGTCGATGCTGGTGGCAAAGGAAAGGGTAAGGAGAAAGGGAAGACTCCTGAGATCGCTTGGGGATTTTCCGTCCCAAGGCGCGGCCCCTTCTTTGCCCGAGGGGGCTTTCTTTCGGCCCCTTAGGGTTTCCCATATCATTTTGCCTCCTATAAAAGCCAAAAGGCCGAAGGCTATCCAGTGATCCCAGGCCGAAATATAGGCCGCCAGGGTCTTTCCCAGGTACCAGCCGGTAACGGGCATGATGAACTGGAAAAATCCGAAGAAGAAACTGGATCTCAAAGCGTGGAACAGCTTCCTCTCCCTGATGGAAATGCCGGCGCTTACGGATACCGCAAAAGCATCTATCGAAAGGCTGATGCCGATAAGAATAACCGAAACCATGGCGTCTTACTTGATCTTCGCTACCCCCGGCGGGGGGGGTTCCGCTATCCAGGTGATAAAAAGCGGGGTCCTGGTGATTCTGAGTTCGGCCTCGGCGCCCAGGGGCGATCCTTCTCCTGTGGAAATGTCATAGATGGTTTGCCCAGCGCCGGGGAGGGTTACGCGCACATTGACGGCGCCTCCCCATTCGTTCCAGAGGATGAGGGTATTTTTATTTCCGGGCCCCCGGAAACAGAGGCTTACAGTTCTTTTTGGAAGCCCCAGCCGTTCAGGCAGTTCCGGCAAGTATTCGGCTCCCGCAAGGTTCTGCCCGCACAGGGCCCAGGCGTAGTACCCGTTTTTGCGGCTGTGATCCAGGTAAGATATCCCGAAGTAATACTCCGAATTGAAACGGGAAGGGGCCTCCCCCCGGTTATAGCTGTCCTTGAGTTCATACCAGAAAAGTACCCTGATGCGCCGCGTTGCAAGCCCCGCCAGGGTTTTTACGATGTCCGTTGGAAAATTTTCCTCCTTGACCCTGGTAGGGTACCATCCCGATGTAGGGTAGCCCACTTCGGTAACCCAGATTTCCCCGGTGAAATGGCACGCTTCCAAAATTTTCACCAGTTTGTCGTACAGCTTCACCGCTCCTTTGGGGTTAACCGCGTAAGGATGAAAAGAAACCGCGTCCACATGGTCCAGGGCGCCGCTTTCGAATATCCTCTTCACGAAACCCCTGGGAGCCCGCCAGAAGGATCCCCCTACTATTTTCGCGTCAGGATCCAGTTCCCGTATCTTTTGGGCCGCCGCCCGGGTCATAGCGAAAAAATCTTCTTCCGGGCCTTTCCAGAACGATATATTAGGCTCGTTCCAGATCTCGTAGGCGTCAATTCTTCCCTTGTAGCGGCTGACTACTGTTTCCACATAATTGAGGTAATGTGGCAATTCTTCAGGCGTTATTTTCTGCGGGGCGTTTTCCTTTCCATGAAGCCAGGCGGTGTCGTAAGCCAGGATAGCAAGGAGTTTGTTCCCCGCCGCTTTGCTGTCGTTGACATACGCGTCCCATCCTGAGAAATCCCACTCCCCCTGCCGGGGCTCAAGGGAACTCCAGCGGCAGGTCCTGCGCTGCCAGACCACACCCAGCTCGTCCATCATTTCAAAATCCCTGGGGACCAGGTCCCGCTGGAATGGGATTATGCCGAAAAAGTCTTGGGGCACCTCCCGGGCTTCACCGGCTGAGTAAGGCGGCGTGGCGCAGGAAAGGCTTGCCAGGACGGCGCAGCAAATGACTGCCGCACAGGCTCCTTTCAGGCACAGGGATTGCTTTTTACCGCTCATAGGGCGCTCCTGGCTGTCCTGAAACAGCGAGACGGTGAATTTTATACAGATACTGATCCATGAGTATTTGCTCCGGGAAAGAAGAGGCTGAACGTACCAGGGCGTCATATTCGGCTGTAAGGGCCAGACAGGAATCGGTCCCTTCCAGATTGTAGCGCCTGGCTGCTGCGGCGTAATCCCGTTTTGCCTGGGGCGAGGAGACGCCGATTTTTTTATACTCCCAGTCGTCCCTGACCCCGCTTTCTTCAAGGGTAAGATAATCCCGGAGTTTGCGGAAACACCATGCCAGCCCCGCCAGTATGGCCTGGGGCGATTCTTTCGCCCCGAAGAGGGTCCGCAGAGATTCAAGGCTCCGGGAAAGGTCCCCTGCGGCAATCCGGGAAAAGAGGGTAAAAGCCGATTCGTCCCGGGTATGGGAAAGCCATTTTTCCACATCACCGGCGCTTATCTCCTTTTGCTTTTCCAGAAAGAGGGTAAGCCGGGAACATTCCCGTTCCAGGGCCTGAGTGTTATTTTCCACCAGTTCCAGTATGGTCTGTATTCCCCCTGTTCCGATACGGAACCCCTTGTTCCGGAAAAAGGCCCCTACCCAGTCGGTTTTTCTGGAATCGCTAAGCTCGTAGAAGACCCGTTTGGAGGCAGGAGGCGCCGCTTTTTCCAAAACTTTGGAAATACTGTTCTCTTCCGACATGAGGATGAGAACCGTATCCTCCTGGGGAGAGGCCATGTAAGAAGCGAGAAGATCCAGATCTTCTTTCCTTTTTATGGCCTCGGCGTTTTTTATGAAGAAAATCCTCCTGGCAGCGAAAAGGGAACCGTTCCGCATGGCCGAGACCATCTGCGGCACCGGCGTGTCCCCGGCGTAATAGGTAGTTTTTTCCACAAAAGCCCCGGCGGCGAACTTTTCAGCTATTTCCCTGGCAGAAGCCTCTTTTTCGCCGATTTCCAGACCCAGGAGTATCCAGAGCCGGACTGACTGCCCTGTTGATGTTCCGGCCTTATAGGAATTAGTCATCGCCTACCAGGCAGAGGCGTTATAGGAGCGAAGGATATGGGCCAAGCGTCCCAGAACCCTGACATCATTGGTGCAATAAATGGGAGAATGTTTGGGATTCTCCGGCTGAAGCCGTATCCTGACACTTTCCTGGTAAAACGTTTTAAGCGTTACCGCATCATCCAGCATGACCACCGCGATTTCGCCGTTTCTGACCGAATTCTGCTGTTCGATAATAGCCGTATCCCCGTCCATGATACCCACCCCTTCCATAGAATCCCCCCGGACCCTGAGGGCGAAGTACCCGGTGTTTCTTTTCAGCAGCGTTTTGGGCAGTTGGATGAACCCGTCACGGTTTTCCTCGCAGAGTATGGGCCTGCCTGCCGCTACGGTTCCCAGGACAGGGATGTCCACAAAATCGCTTTCGTCTTCCCTGTTAACCAGTTCCATAGTCCGGGATTTTTTTTCCCCCTGCTTGAGGAGGCCTTTCTTTTTTAAGGCTATAACATGGTCATGGGCGCCTTTTACGGAGATAGCAAAATAGTCCGCCAGTTCCCGGATAGTCGGCGGATATGTATGAACTCGTCTGTACTCCGCGATGAAGGCCAGCACTTCCTGTTGACGTTCGGTTGGTTCTTTCATCGTTATTCCTTTTTTGCCTGTTGTTCTACAGAGGTTTCCCGCTGAAGGGAAATCCCGTATTTCCTTACTTTCGCATGAAGGTTGCTGGGATAAATCCCGATAGCCTCTGCTGTACGGGATATTATACCATGATTCTGCGCCAGTTGGAACTCCAAATAATACTTTTCGAAAGATTCTTTTGCTTTACTGTAATCTTTTACCAGAATTTCATGCATAGGAAAAGGAGGGGGGACAGGGGCTGATTCTTCGGCGTTCACGCCGGGCGCTTCCCGTCTGTTGAGGAACTCCGCAACGGTCTTTTCCCCGATTCTGTCCCCCCGGTACATGACGGCTATCCGCTCGGCGAAATTTTTAAGCTCTCTGATGTTCCCGGGCCAGGGATAGGCGCAGAGAAGATCCAGGGCTGTGTCTTCCAGCTCGATTTTCTTTCCCGCCCCGGGGCCTGAAGCGGCTTTTGAAAATTCTTCCAAAAAATGGAAAAGGAGCAGGGGAATGTCGGCCTTCCGTTCCCGCAGGGAAGGCAGCCATATAGGAATGACGTTCAGCCTGAAGTACAGATCCTGCCGGAACCGCCCCTTCCTGCAGGCCAGTTCCAGATCCTTATTGGTTGCCGCCAGGAGCCGTACGTCTACATCAATGGTTCTTTCGCCCCCTACCCTCTCGATAGTGCGTTCCTGTATGACCCGCAGTACCTTGGCCTGCGCTGCCAGGGACATGTCCCCTATCTCGTCCAGGAAGATCGTACCCCCTGAGGCGGTCTCGAAACGCCCCTTTCTGGCGGCTACGGCGTCGGTAAAGGCGCCTTTTTCGTGGCCGAACAGCTCGCTTTCGATAAGCGTATCCGGAATGGCGGCGCAGTTTACCTCTACGAAGGGCATGCCGGACCTCGGGGAAAGCCGGTGTATGGCTCTGGCGACCAGTTCCTTGCCGGTACCGTTTTCCCCGCAAATGAGGATACGCGCGCCGGTAGAAGCAGCCTGCCTGATAAGGGCCCGGACTTCCTCTATCTCCGGGCTGATCCCGATAATTTCATCCCCAGGGAAGCCGGCTTTCTTCTTGAGATCCCGGTTTTCTTCCCGGAGTTTCCGTACCGCCAGGGCGTTCCGGCATACTGTCAGGACCTTGTCCAGCGACAGGGGTTTTTCAAGGAAGTCAAAGGCCCCGGATTTCACCGCCCGCACCGCCATGTCCACATTAGCGTGCCCTGAGATCATAACCACCTCGGTTTGGGGCCAGGAGCGGCGGATTTTTTCCAGCGCTTCAAGGCCGCCCATGTTCGGCAGGAGCACGTCGAGAAAAACAAGACCGGTGCTTTCGCGGTCCAGGATTTCAAGCCCCTTTACCGCGTCTTCGGCAGTACGGACCTGGTAATGCTCATCTTCCAGGATCGAAGCGAGGGTGCAGCGGATTCCCGGTTCATCATCGATAATCAGTATACACGCGCCGCTCATGGCTCCTTCCTGTCAAGAGGCAAATCGATAAAAAACGTTGTTCCGGCTCCTTCCGCCGAATTGAACCAAATGCCCCCCCCATGATCGTTTACTATCCGTTCTACGATGGGAAGGCCCAAACCGGTGCCGGATTTCTTGGTTGTAAAATAAGGTGTAAAAACGTGCTGCGCATTTTCCCGGGAGATGCCTTTACCATCGTCCCGGATACAGATTCTACAATACCGGCTCTCCCATTTTTTGACAAGGTCCGTCCGTATTTCTATGGACCCCGAGCCGTCCATGGCGTCTATGCTGTTAATGATGAGGTTAGTGAGCGCCTGGGAAAGCCGGTTTTTGTCGATTTTGAGTAGAATCCCCGTTTCCGTATGGCTGATGTCAAAGCGGACTCCTGGGTGCGAAACGCTGTACGACGCGGCAATCCCTTCCACAAGCCCCCGGAGCTCGGTCCATGAACGGGAAGGCTCAGCGGGCCTGGAAAGGGCCCTGAATTCCGTGAGCATAGCCGAAAGGCCGTCTGCCTCCTGGATAATGGCCAGCATGGAACTTTCCAGGATCTCGCCGACAGTATCCGGATTGTTCCGCCACCGGCGGAGCACCCGTTCCGCCGAAAGCTTGACAGGCGTAAGGGGGTTTTTTATTTCATGCGCAAGCTGTTCCGCTATGTCCTGCCAGATGGAAATCTTTTCGGCTTTTACCAGGGCGCTCCGGGATTTTTCAAGATCCCTCACCATAGCGTTAAATGAATTAGTGAGCAGGGGCAGTTCGTCCCCCTTCCGGGGCAGGATCTGTATGGAAAAATCCCCTTCGGCAACGCGCCTGGTGGCTTCGGCCAGTTCGGTAATAGGCGAGGTAATCCGGCGGGAAAAAGACAGGGCGATGATAAGGGTCATAAGCAGGGCAGGGAGGAAAAACACGGAGTAGTAAAAAATAAGGAGCCTTCGGATATTGAACCTGATGGAATCGATTATGTCAAACCGCGCCCGCTCGTTTTCAATAACCTCCAGGGCGGGATCAAACCCCTCCCCCAGGTTCCAGCTTATGACCCGTATCATGTCCGGCGAAGGGAGGAGCAGGTAGCGGATAGTATTGCTGTCCCTGGGCAGTTCCCTGGAAACCAGGCCCTGCTGCCGGCCTGGGGGGGAGGAAAGGCGCTTTCCCGCGTCCCCCTGGAAAAATTTTTCTTTCCAAACCCCCTCTTCCCGGATAAAGTCCTGGATCCCCAGAACTTCCCCGCAGGGTTCCGCTTCGCCGTCAAAGACGCCCTGCTGCACGCAGGCTTCCAGTTTTTCGATATTCAGGGAATAGGTTTCCATAGCGAAGTGCTGGGCCTGGTCCAGCGCCGCGTTTACATCGATAGTTTTCCAGAACCTGAGCAGTTCTTTTATTGAAAGGTTCGTGATAACCATCACCGGCGCGGCGGCGAGGACGGTAATGATGACAAAGTAGATAAGGAGCTTCGCCTGGAAACGGCCTCCTGTGCGGCGGGCGAAGAAATCCCACGCGACGCTCAGGCCGGAGATTACCAGGAGCACCAGAAGGACAGCGGGGATGGTAAAAAAAACCGCCAGGCTTCTGGTTTCCGGAATCTCGCCGTCCCGGAGTATGGCCTCCAGGAAGGACCGGGAAAAGAGTATCGTCAGTACCGTCAAAAGCAGGTAGATAAGGGCAAGGCTCCGGACATTCAGAAAAGCGTATTTCGGCCTGGTCCTGAGGGTGTTCAAGGTTATTCTTCCTCGAATTTCGATTCAAAGAGGCGGAGTAATTTCTCCATTGCTTTTTCTTCATCCTCGCCGTCAGTAAGGATCCTCAGTTCCGTGCCGTAAGCCGCGCCGAGGGTTAGAAGCCCCATGATGGACTTTCCGTTAATACGATCGCGGTTTTTTTCAAAATAGACAGAACATTTGAAATCCTTGGAGGCTTCTACCAGCAGCGCCGCAGGGCGGGCATGAATCCCTGCCCGGTTGGTAATCGTTATTTTCCGTTCTGTCATCACCGCATCCTTCAGATAATATCTTCACTGCCAAAGTACACCGCCCGGGCATTATCGCTCTCTATCCATTTGAGTATGTTTTTGTTGAATTCCTTAGCCGCGTTATAGCCCATCTTTTTCAGCCGCTCGTTCATAGCCGCGGTTTCAATGATAATAGGGACATTCCGGCCCGGCTTTACCGGTATTTCCAGCTTAGGGATCTTGACCCCTAAAAGCTCCATGTTCTGTTCTTCGGTGCCTATGCGGTCGTAGTTTTTTTTGGAATCCCATTCCTCAAGTTTTACCACCAACTGGATTTGTTTCTTGTCCCTGATGGCGCCGACGCCGAAAAGGTGGGTGATGTTGATTATGCCCAGGCCCCGGATTTCCATGTGATGGGCGATGATTTTGTTGGCCCCGGTTCCCATGAGTATGTTGCCCGACACGCAGCGGATCTCCACCACGTCATCCGCCACAAGCCGGTGCCCCAATTTGATGAGTTCCAGGGCGGTCTCGCTTTTCCCCACTCCGGAGTCTCCCAGGATGAGGATGCCCAGGCCGTAGACTTCCGCCAGAACCCCGTGGATGCTCTGCCTGGGAGCGAAAATATCCGAAAGCACCCGCATGATCCTGGCACTGAATTCCGCAGTAGAAAGATCCGTTTGCAGTAAAGGACACTGGGCGCCTTCGGCTTCCTTAAAAAAATTCTCGCCCGGCGCCAGGTTATGGGTGAAGATACAGCACGGGATGGAATAAGTGAACATCTGCCGTATCGTATCCACTTTGCCGCCGGCTTCAAGGTTTCTGAGGTACGCTACTTCGCCGCGGCCAAAGACCTGGAGCCGGTTATAGGCAAAGGAATCAAAAAACCCCGACAGCGCCAGCCCCGGCCTGTTAAGATCAGGAATAGGGATTTCCCTGGTCAGGCCCTTACGGCCCCCGATACAACGGAGGTTAAGGGAGTTGTGCTCCCATAAATCCAGATCGATAAGGTCGAGGACTGTAAAGCATTTCTCAGCCATAAGCCATTGTAAACCCTATTCGCCTGCTTTTCCAGGCCCTTTAGGCGCGGTTATAGGGGGCTCATACGGAGCGGGAGTATTGGATTACCCAATACTCCCGCGGGGTTCTTACATTATAAGCCCTGAATATCCCAGGTATCCCGCTCCGTATCAATGGTAACGGTGATACCGCACCCGTACACGGCACGCTGTACCAGCGGCGAAAGGTACTCGTGATGGATCATGGGGCTGTACTGGGCGGCGCGGTTCAGTTTACCGGCCAGCCGGACAGTTTTTACATCATCTTCCCCAGGCTCAATGGGAAGGTACGCCGGGCTTGCGGTAAGAAGCCCCAACAGCAGCCCGTTTTGCCTTTCCGCCAGCTCGCTGGTGTAACTCGGCCCTCTGCCCATGAAAGCCGGCATAATCAGGCAGTCGTGGTACACCAGATGGGTAAGGGGAACGGGAATACCTATTGGGAAATCCGGCGCAGGGGACTTGGGAAACGGCGCATGATGGCAAAACGCCATTGTCTGCATGGACCAGTCAATAGCTTCCTCGCTGGACAGGGCAATCCCGTGGGCCATAACGTAGTCAAAGCAGGCTTTGCGGTATTCGGCGCATTCCTTCCGCGTTACCCGGTGCCAGGGATGATCACATTCGTCAAGCTCAACATCTGAAAATACATCCTGATACGTCCCCGCTATGTCTATACCGTGTTCCGCCAGGGCGGAGTAGTTCCGCCTGACGTAGAGCGGCGCCTGGGAAGAACAGAGCAGGCTTTGCTTCCCGCCTAACCAGATGCCGTACTCCTGGATATTCCCTTTAGTATCGTGAACCGCCATTTCACGATCAAAAGACTCGGCGTTGAAGTAGTAATCCCGGTATTGATCATGGGTGGCAAAGAGATACCCCAGTTCCTTCATAACGTCCGAAAGGCGCTTCATACCCTCCCATCCGCCGAGTTTTTCATTCGGCGGCAGGTAGTCGGGGTGATGGCTGTCGTAGCCGTCAATACCCCAGCCGTCAAAGTGGAAGTACACATCGGTAAGGCCCCACTTTTCCTTGAGAGAG
>JAISZE010000157.1 GCA_031269405.1 Treponema sp.
GGCTTGCTCCAAAACTGAAGTTTTGGACAGCCTTAACTGAACAAATTCAGTCTGCCACATCTGATCTTCTGTGTCAACTATGCCATTTTACCACAGGCAAAACGGCCTGTCAACTGGGCTTGCTCCAAAACTGAAGTTTTGGACAGCCTTAACTGAACAAATTCAGTCTGCCACATCTGATCTTCTGTGTCAACTATGCCATTTTACCACAGGCAAAACGGCCTGTCAACCGAAAAAACGAACAAATTAAATCTACCATGAATGATATTCAGTGTCAAGTACAGAAGAAAAAGCAAGAAAAGCAAAATTCCCGGCTTATTCCAGCGCCTTCTCTTTAATCCGGCCCGATTTCCGGTCAAAATAGAACACCACCCGGCTCCGGGTCTGCTGAACTTCGTAATAACGGCCGTGGCTTTCAATAACCACTCCCGGATAAACGGCGCCTCTGATGCGGATTTCCGATTCATGGTACTCTTCGAACTTTTCGCTAAGGGTAAAAATTTTAAGATTAAGCTGTTCCAGCTTTTTTATAAACCCCACCTTCTCCGCCCGGAGGGCTTCCAGGACAGAAGGACTTTTCAGGGATCGCTTTATTTTATCATCAGTTTTCGCAATGGCTTCCCTGGTTTTGGATATTTCCTCTTCCGTAACACCAATCTGGTCCTTGATAAGGTAATCCTGGCCAAAGGATATTTCGGTGCGGCCCCCGGTTTCGGAACCGATATTGGCGGCCTCCACGCCGTGCCGGGCCTGGCATACTCCGCCCAGAAGCCTGCCTTTTCCGGCTTCCACGACAAGTTTTCCGTTGGTTTTGATGTAGCTTAAAACCGAACCATTTTTAAGCTTTATATCCCCGACAGCCATAAGGGTGGCCTTCTCGGCAAAAGCCGCCTCAATAGAGATCCTTGCCCGGACCACGCCTTTGCCGCCGCCTTTAATGCCCTGAGCCACCACCGCCCTGCCCCCCGCGGATATAAGGGCGCTTTCGGCGCTGCCGGAAACCAGCACATGCCGGCCCCCTATTACCGCGAAACCGGGCAGCACCTTGCCGCCTATGCATATCTCGCCTGAAAACGTGATATTCCCTGTAGCAGGCCCCACATCCCCCCCGATCTCCCTGAGAGGAGCGATTTTAAGAACCTTCCCGTCAAAGCTGAGTTCCCCAGGCAGAGCCGCGGCCAGCCGTTTCCCGGCGCCCAGGGGCTCCTCCTTTATAGTCCCGTCATGCTCAATCTCAAGAATAGCGCCTTTATCGGCAGGGATCTCCCGGCCTTTTATGTCGAAACCGGGCCGGCCCACAGACTCTGGTCCGGAAAGCTCGACAATAGGAGTCCCGGCTTTGACCTGGACAGCGCGGCCCGGACCCCCCCCGGTTCCATCCCCGCCTGTAAGCTGAGGGGGAGTTACCGGGACCAGCCACTTAACAGCATTGCCGCCTTTGGCTACCGGAAGCGCGCCTTTGGCAAGGATGACGCCGGAACAGCTTCCCCGGACTTTCGCCAGAGCGCAGGCCTTCTCCACTGTTTCTTTATTGATACCCTTGCTAACCCCCAGGGCTGCCAGCGCTTTAAGTACATTCTCAGGCGAAAGAGGAACCCCCCCTCCGGCTTCCGGCAGCAAGTCCCCGCAGGCTTCCATAGCGTCTTCGGAAACACGGATCGCAATCCCGGCGTCCCGGTATCCGGTTACCTCAGCCCTGAACATCCCCTCCCCTGTTTTAACCAGGAGAAGACCGCTCATAGCCGCAGTTATAACAGCGCCGTGCTGTTCCAGCCCCCGGAACAGTTTGAGATCCGGATCGTTGCCCGGAAGCCCGGGGATTACATTACCGTAAACATCCTTCCCAGGCTCCCCATCGGAAGAAGCCGTAACCTGGGCTATAACAGCGCCTTTTTCCACAAATGCAAAACCCGTCGCTTCATCAGGAGAAAGCCCCTCAAGGACTGCGGATTTTCCGGGCCGCGCATTGAGCCTGTCTCTGAGGGGTTTCCGCTCTTCCTCTGAAAGCAAGGTAAGTGAAAGCTGAACCTCCTTTTCCCTGCCCCGTGTCGAAGGAGCGCCTTCAGCAAGAACATAGTCTTTAAGCTCCAGTTCCTTCCCTTGCATAAAGGCGCTTACTGCGGCTTTGAGTTTTTCGGCGTCATAGCCCTGGACTTTAGAGTCCTTAACAGCCTGGGATATAGCTTTCATTTCAAGAGGCTGATAGCCTGCTGTGCCCTTCCTAAGGTAGAGGACCGCCCTGGTTTTCTCCGGGTTGACATCCACCCGGGCCAAAGCCTCCCTGGGCTGGAAGAGAGGGAACGCCTGCACAGGCGTACCAGTCTTTACCGCCCCGGCAATGACCTTGTCCAGGGACCCGGACGTTACAAGCCCCCCTTCAGGCGCTCCTTTGGCCTTTGCCTCTTCAAGGATAGCCTCCCCTGTAGGCGGCGCAAACCGGGCATCTCCAGGTTCAAAATTGAAGAAAAGGGTTATACCGTCAGAACCGGCGCTGATTTCCCAGGAAGGCTTCGACAAAGGAACCACATCGGCCCAGTTCTTCCCAATCCTGATAAAACCCGAAACCTGCGCAACCAGGTCTCCTTTGTTACGGGATATCCCGTTTCCCAGAAGAAAGCCCCCCTCCCCTGCCGCCTGGGGCTGGAGGGGCCTGCCCAAGACGCTTTTCCCGCTCTTTCCGGGCTTAGGAGGCGTCAGAGTTCCCAGTTTCGTTCCCTTATCGGCGTATTTAACCTCCTCCGGCGCAGCGCCAACAGTTACCCTCTCCCTGATTTCCTTTTTATCCCAGGCAACCACCGTTTCTTCCTTTGCAGGCATGAAAGGAAGCGCTCCGGGCTTTTTTACTTTTTTCTCGTTTTTAATCCGTTCGATTCTAATGCGGTAGAGTTCCGGCTGCGGAGCGGCAGCCAGGGTTTCTTCCTGATAAGGCGCCATACCGGCAGGAACCGGCAAGGCTTCCCAGGCCGCAGATTCGGGAACCGGCTCTTCAGGAGGAATACCCTGATAGAGGATCAACTCCAGAGGATCTTTGCTTTTGGCCCTTCCGGCTTTTTGCAGGAAAGGCTCCAGTATTTTGGGATTCAGCGGCGGGGACAAGTTGTGTTCCCCAGCCAGTTTGTTCACCGCGTCCGCGTCCCATCCCAGACCGTCAGGATCAGGGATAAAAACCAGCTTCGCCTCAGTCTCCTGGGGGTTAATGCAAATGGAAGCGCCGCCTTTGGCGATTACCGGACCAGCCATAATGTTCCGCTAGGGCTTGAACCCCAGGGCCGCAGCCTGGGAGAGCTTCAGTTTAAGGAAATTGTTCTCCTTCCTGATTTTGGCGATTTCAAACTGCTGGGATTTCACCGTTTCGATAAGATCCCCCTGGGAGAGGGCCCCGGAATGAAGCAAATCTTCCACGTAATCCATCTTGTTTTCAAAATCCACTTCCGCTTCCACCTCTGCTTCCTGGAAACTATCTTCTATTTCTTTGTCGTCAAGGACCGACTCTTCCTCATCAGAAGCGAGGATTTTGTCGGCAATGCGGTAGATAGCCTGGGAGAGTACGGACTGAGGCTTGTACAGCACCACAGGGAGCCGGGACGAGAGAGCCGTATCCTGAACCCCGTCTCGGTAAACCACCCCAAGATGTTCGATTTTGAGATCCAGGTACTCCTCGCAGGACCGGCGGATCTTCATAGCCACATCAGCATCCTTGGGATCCTCTATCATGTTCATAATAAGCCGGGGGTGGAAACGGCTGATACGGGCCATAAATCTTTCGTACGAAACAGGGTCCCTGGCTTTTATCTCCGGCAGCATCCTGGGGATATAGAGCCGCTGGGGCCCCGAACCGTCCTTCCGGGCCTGTTCCAGGTAGGCCCTGGCCTTAGTCCCTTTGCCGAAAACCGTATACATCAGGCGGAAAACCGTGTTCTTTAAAAACACATAGGCGTTGAGCACCGCCGTTACAGCCGGGGCGGAAACCACAATCCCCTGGCCAGAAAGGAGGAAAAAGTCCAGGATAGACTGATGGGTCCCGGCGCCCAGGTCGAGGATGAGGATATCGGTTTCATCTTTTAGGGACATGAACCGCTTTACCAGGGCTTTGAGCTGGTATGCCTTGAGGTTGGCAGTACCGGGGATTTCGGTGTCCCCGGGAATAAAACGGAGGCCCCGGATATCGGTGTCAGTGATTACCTCGTTAAAATCGGACTTGGTATCGTTAAGCCAGACACCTATCCCGTTCCGGGGAGACTGGCGCCCCAGGACCAGGTGAAGATTGGAAGCCCCCAGGTCAAGGTCCGCCAGGACAACGCGCCGTCCTGCCTGGGCAAAGGCCACCCCCAGATTCGCGGCGAAGAGGGACTTGCCGACTCCGCCTTTTCCGCTTGCAACAGGAATTATCCGCATTACATCCCTCCGTTTTCCCCGGACCCCGGAACAGCAAGATCCGGTTCCGAAGTCTCTGCCGCCTTCATTTTCTTCATTTTATTGAGCAGAAACCAGCTCCCAAAGATTGAAAACACATCCCCAAAGCTCAGAAAGAAACTGCCGCCCAACAGAACCACAACGGCCGTAATATCGCCTGTCCCGAAATATCCGGCCCCTAAAGCCGGTACAAAACTGAAAAGCCCCCAGGTATAGAAGGCTGTCAGCGCGATAAGCTTCCCTGCCAGATACAGGGGCAGATAAGACCTGTATTCCTCCAGCCTCAGCCAGAGGAAAAGAGTCATCAGGGGAAACAGGGCGTTAGGGCCCGCATACGCCAGATACGGGAAAACCGCTCCCTTTTCGGCTCCTTCAAGGGGTGAGAAAAAGGCAAACAGCGCCGCCAGAAGCAGCAGCCGGAACGATTCGTAGAAGAAGAGCGCCCCTCTGAGGGGCCGGTTATTATCCATTACAAAAAATCTATGTATATGAAGAAAGATAATCAAGAGGGGAGGGGGGGCATGATTTGTCATTACTATGCCTTTATCCTGCCGTGAAGTCATAGTACCTTGTAAACTCTCATTTACAGGATATGGAATGAAGAATTTTTAACCGCAACGGCGAAAAAGTCGAAGAAGGAAGGAGAACGTAAGGAAGAAATCCCGTATTCTATCCCTTTTTCGCCTTATTCGCCTTTGTGGTTAATTCCTTATCTTCTGTTCGTGTCAGTTAGTGGCGTCCGCGGTTAAATTTCTTTAAAAAAATCCCCCAAAGTTAAAGCAGCATCCACCTTGGGCCCGTATATACTCAAGGAGGAATACCATGAAAACTATTCAATTTGCCCCGGACGATGACATCATCGATATATGCAGGGACAACGTGTTTAAGGCCGCTTTTACCAGGGATAACCCCCTCTCCCAAGGCGCCCTTAAAAGGCTCATCTCCGCCTACATTGGCAGAAAAGT
>JAISZE010000031.1 GCA_031269405.1 Treponema sp.
CGGTAACGGCTTTCTCCGCATAAAGGCGGGTTTTACCCGCAGCCTTCCTTTTTCCTGTATTTTCCCGCTTATGTGTCAAAATGACCCACATTTATGCCAGCACACCGCATTCTTAGACCGGAATGCCGTATTCCGGTCTAAATCTGAAGTATTCCGGTCTAACTCCAGAGCATTCCGGTCTAAATCCGAGGCATTCCGGTCTAAATCTGAAGTATTCCGGTCTAAGTCCAAAATATTCCGGTCTGGCTATACCGCAGAAAAGCGCCGACACGGCGCGGCTTTATATCCCCAAAAATATGCCTTAAAGGAGGCAATCTATGGCTAAAACACAGGACTGGTTCCCCGGAAAGCGGGAACTCCAGCTTGCAATGGCTAAAATCCGGCTTATGGTCCTCAAACTCAAGGCCGCCCTATGAGGGGGCGGAGAGGCGGAATGTACCGCTTTGGCGGATCCCTATACGGACAGGGAGTACCAGATACGCTGGGGGAAGTATTCCCCGGGAATGACGAGTTATTCCGTGAGGAATGACGCTGATTCTGTAAATTACGGGCGTATGCCTGTAACATTATTTGTTTTATTAGGAGAAGAAGATGAAAAAGAATCTATTGGTAACGGCGGCGGCGCTGGCGGCGCTGCTGGCATCGGCTCTGCCCCTCTTTGCGGGCGGCGGAGGTCAATCGGGCGCTTCGGCGGCAAAACCTTACGAGATTGTATGGTACGTCGGCGGGCCGGGGCCCCAAACGGATACTCCCGCGGTTCTCGCGGAAGTCAACAAGTACCTAGCGGGAGCTGGGGTTAACGCTACCCTCAAGATTGTGGAAACCGACTTCGGCAGCTATAACCAGAAGATGCAGATGGTTATCGCAAGCCAGGAACCTTACGATCTCTGTTACACCGCGAGCTGGATAAACAACTACACCGATAATGTGGCAAAGAACGCCTTCCTTCCTTTGGATGATCTCCTGCCCCAGTATGCGGCCCAGCTCTGGAAAGACATACCTGTGGGCGGCTGGGATGCCTGCCGCATCAAGGGGAAGATTTACGGTGTCCCCAACCAGCAGATATGGGCGTATACCAAAGGCGTTGACATCGTTAGATCCTGGCTTGATAAGTACGGGTACACCAAGGATTCCATAAAAACCGTCGCGGATCTCGAAGGCTTTATGGCCAAGGTCAAAAAGGATAACCCGAACATGTATCCCTTTGTGGCGTCCAGGGGCGGAGTAAATAACAACCTCCTTGATCCGGTTGATATTATTGTCGCCAATGTGGGCTATTACCTTACAGATAACTCCCTGAAAATTCAGAACATCATGGAAACGCCCGAAATGGTCGTCCAGATGAAACGGAACCGGGACTGGTATCTTAAAGGGTATGTCAGGCCCGATGTCGCCACATTGACGGACAACGCCAGAAACGATCTGTTGAGCGGACTCTCCATCGCCGGATGGACCGGAAACGTGAAGCCCAGCGACGAAAGCGAAATGTATGCCCAATATGGCTTTGAGTTCTCGATGATACCGCTTTCCCGGTCCTGGCTTACCACCTCGGGCATCACCGCTACCATCACCGCGGTTTCCCAGCAGAGCAAAAACCCTGAAGCCGTGGTCCAATTACTCAATCTGGTGAACACCGACAAGGCCTTTTACACGCTTATTACCAGGGGCATCGAGGGGAAGCACTACAGGAAAACCGACGCCAACTATGTTGAAATCATCCCGAACTCCGGTTACGCGCCGAATGCGGACTGGATGTACGGCAGCGTGTTCAATTCGTACCTGCTTCCGGGCCAGGACCTTACGGTGTGGGAGGACACGATAAAGATGAATAACAACGCCACTCCCTCACCCCTTATCGGCTTTGTCCTTGACCCGACACCCATACAAACCGAGATTGCCAATGTAACGGCTGTCTGGGAGGAGTGCATAGGCCTGGCCGACGGTTCTGCGGACTTCGACACTGCCTATCCCGCTTACCTTGCGGCGAACAAGGCCGCCGGGGTGGACAAGATTATAACCGAGATCCAGCGTCAGGTTGACGAGTGGAAGAGAACAAAATAATTTCCGGCATGAACCGGGGGTGGAAAGAATATGAAGAACCGTAACAAAAAAATGAACTGGGGACTCTTTGTTCTGGCCGCCCCCGGCATGCTGCTCCTCCTGGCGTTTCACTACGCCCCGCTTTTCGGACTGGTGATCCCCTTCAAGCGGCTTGACTACTCGAAGGGGATTTGGGGCAGCGACTGGGTGGGTTTCAAAAACTTCGAGTTCTTTTTTGCCTCCCAGTCGGCGTTCAGGGTAACCAGAAACACGATACTCTACAACTTCGCCTTCATCGTTATCGGTACGGCTGCAGCCGTGGCCCTGGCGCTGATGCTGTTCGAGCTGTCCCGGAACAAGGTGAAAATCTATCAAACCTGTCTTTTTATACCCTACTTTATTTCCTGGATTGTGGTCAGTTATGTGGTCTATGCCCTTCTCAATCCCCTCTACGGGCTTATTCCCAAGTTCCTGCAAAATTCGGGCCTCGAAGCGCCCATGTTTTACACCGTCCCGAAATACTGGCCCTTTATCCTTGTGCTATCCCATTTATGGAAAGGTATGGGGTACACGACCTTGCTTTACTACGCTACCCTTATGAGTATTGACGCGAATATGTTCGAGGCCGCGGCCATTGACGGGGCGAACAAAATCCAGATCGTGTTCCGCATATCCATTCCGTTTCTGGTACCCATTATCACGATACTCACAATCCTCTCTATCGGGAAGATATTCAATTCCGATTTCGGCCTCTTTTACTTTTTACCGAGGAACGCCGGGGTTCTCTTCCCGGTAACCGATACTATCGATACCTACGTGTACCGGGCGCTGCGGGTTACCGGAGAGATTGGTATGGCGTCGGCAGTGGGGTTCTACCAGTCAATCGTCGGCTTTGTTCTCGTGTTGGTGAGTAATCTGATAGTCCGGCGCATAAGCCCGGAAAGCTCGATATTTTAGGGGAGGAATACGATGATAGTAACCGAGCGGAAAAGCGGTTTTCTGTGGAAAGCCCTTATCAATGTACTGTTCATTGCCCTTTCGGCGTGCTGCGTGGCGCCGCTGCTGCTTATCCTTTCAGCGTCGTTTACCACCGAGCTGGGCCTCTCGTCAAAGGGTTATTCGTTTATCCCCGCGGAGTTCTCACTTCAGGCGTACCGGTTTATCTTTCAGAACCCTACGCAGCTTTTCAATTCCTACGGCGTTACTATCTTTGTTACCGCCGCGGGGACCTTCTGCGGGCTTCTGGTAACCAGCGCCCTGGCCTACGTTATCTCCCGCCGGGACTTCAAGCTCTACCGGCTTTTTTCGTTCATGGTGCTCTTTACGATGCTTTTCTCTGGCGGCATGGTTCCTTCGTATATCATTATCACCAAGTATTATCATCTTAAAGATACGATCTTTGTGCTTATCCTTCCGTATCTCTTGAGTTCATGGTATGTGTTCCTGATGAAAGGTTTTTTCCTCGACATCCCCTCTTCGCTGGTTGAAGCCGCCAAGATCGACGGCGCCCGGGAAGTGTCGATATTTTTCAGGATCATCATTCCCATATCGAAACCCGCCCTGGCGACAGTGGGCCTCTTTATCGCCTTCGGGTACTGGAACGACTGGTGGCTGTCGATGCTGTACATCGACAGCGCGCGGCTTACGTCCCTCCAGTTCTACCTGTACCGAATCATGAACAACATCCAGTTTCTGGCCCAGGCGACGCAGAATGTCAACGTCAGCATAAACTACAGCGAGATGCCCAGTGAAACCGCCCGTATGGCGCTCTGCGTTTTGGCGGCGGGTCCCATGCTGGTTATCTTTCCGTTTTTCCAGAAATACTTTGTCCGCGGTATTACTATGGGCGCGGTAAAGGGGTAAAAGCGGCTTTTGGTTAGTGTCTGTCCGTAATGAAACCGCTTATCTTCTGCGGCATCATCCTGGAAGATTCGGGGGAACTCAAGATATACTACGGCGCTGATGATACGGTAGTCTGTCTGGCGACCGCCGATGTTAACGACGTAATCAACAACCTCGCCCTGAAGGGCGGGGTATTAAACCCCTTCGGCACGAATAAAACTATGCGGACGATGAAAGGCGTTATTCCCGGTTTATGGAGGAACCTATGACCAATCTTTCTTGCGCCTACAGGATATAAGCTGATATAATTGCTGTATGACACAGCGGAAAATGCCTATCGGCATCCAGGATTTTGAGGATCTCCGAACCAGCGGATATGTCTATGTGGACAAGACGGCGTATATTTACCGGCTGGTGAACGAAGGCAAGCCCTATTTTCTGGGCCGTCCCCGGCGTTTCGGGAAAAGTCTGCTTCTTTCAACTATCAAAGCGTATTTTCTGGGCAAACGGGAAAACTTTTTGAAGGAGAGGCCGGACAATCGAGGCTTGCCATTGCTGACATGGAGACGGAGTGGTTTGAGCACCCGGTCTTCCACATCGACCTGAACGTAGCCTCCTATACCGACCTCGCCAGCCTCCAGGTCGGGCTGGATACCAACCTCCGCTTTATCGAAGAAAAGTGGGGACGGGACCCGGCGGAGACCACCCCGTCTACCCGCTTTCTGGGCCTTATCCGGCGGGCCTGTGAAAAGACGGGCCGGAAAGTGGCGGTTCTCGTGGACGAGTACGACCGTCCCCTGCTGCAAACCATGGAAGCGGACCGGGACCAGGAAGACATACGCCGGGAACTCAAGGGATTTTACGGCGTTCTTAAAACCGCCGACCCCTGGCTGCGGTTTGTGCTGCTTACAGGCATCACCAAGTTTTCCCAGGTAAGCGTCTTCAGCGACCTGAACCAACTGCGGGACATCAGTATGGAAAAAGAATACGCCGGTATCTGCGGCATTTCGGAACGTGAACTGGTGGAAAACTTTGAGCCGGAACTGCGGGCGCTGGCGGACAATAACGGTATGAGCTACGACGAAACACATGCGGAGATGCAAAAACGGTATAACGGCTACCATTTTGCCAAACAGAGCGAAGGGGTATACAATCCGTTTAGCGTAATCAACACATTTGCGAAACAGGATTTCGCCTATTACTGGTTCCAAACCGGCACGCCGAGCTACCTTATCAAACAGCTTCAAAAGACGGATTTCGACCTGCGGGAATTCGCTCAGGGCATCACCATACCGGCGCAGTCCATCAACGACTACCGGATGAACGGAGGCAGTCCCGTACCTATTCTTTATCAGAGCGGATACCTGACGATAGCGGAATACAACCGGCAGTTTGACAGTTACACCTTGGGTTTCCCCAATGAGGAAGTGGAGTACGGGTTTCTGAACTCGCTTTTGCCGTATTACATGCCGCGTACTCCTGACAGCCAGGGATTTTTTGTAGGGAACTTCGTGAAGGACTTGCAGAACGGGGAAGTGGACGGATTTATGACGAGGCTGCGGGCATTTTTTTCTGATATACCGTATGAATTAAACGACAAGACAGAACGGCATTACCATGCGTTATTTTATCTGGTATTCCGGCTGATGGGACAGTACGCCTTGGTTGAACAGCGGAGCGCTGCTGGGCGGAGCGATGCGGTGGTGGGAACAGCGGACACGGTGTATGTATTTGAGTTCAAGCTGGCGCATGAGGGTTCCTGTGATGGAGTAGAAGCGGCGTTGAGGCAGATAGAGGAGAAGGGGTATCTGATACCGTGGAGGGCTGGAGGGAAGAAGGTCGTGAAGGTGGGAGCGGTGTTTGATCCTGCGGTCCGCACGCTAGGGAAGTGGAAGGCGGTATAAGCCGTCAGGAATAGCCCGGCCCTTACTCCGGTTTCCACTCGAAGCCGGCGCAGTCCAGAAAAGCCCTTGCTATGATGGTATGCCCCAGAATATCAGGATGGATGCGATCCCAGGCTATTGACTGGGCGCTGTAATGGCGCAAGTATTGGTTAAAACGATACTGAAGATCCACGGTGAGGCAGCCGTGTTTGGCGCCCAGTTTTTTTACCACATTGCCGTACTGGTCCATAGTTTTGCGCATAGGATCTCCGCTGTCAGGCTCCATGTAAAACGGCGTCATAAGGATCATACCGGAAACCCTGTCCTTCGTAGACAGGATAAGCTCTTAATAGGCAGCCTCGAATTCCGGAAGGTACACATGCTCCTCGGTCATAAGGGGAGAATCAAACTGCCTCCACACGTCATTCACTCCGATAAGCACCGATACCCAGTCGGGTTTGAGATCCAGAACATCCGTCTGCCAGCGCTTTTTAAGCTCCCGCACCCGGTCGCCGGAATTCCCCATATTGACAAGCCTGGGCTTCAGTTCCGGGTAGCCGGTTCTGAGCAGGGCGTCTACGAGGGCCACGTAACTGCGGCCTATACCCTCAAAGAGTCCCTCGCCTACAGGCCGTTTCCGGTTAAAATCGGTAATGGAATCGCCTATGAACAGGATTTTCTGGTTAGCATTGAACAGCATGGCGTACCCCTTTGGGAGTATACTACGGCTATTATGCCTAAGTGTAAAGATCCAGATACCGGGGAATGGTTTCTTTTTCCTGATTGTACTGCAAATTCCGGCCAAAACCGCAGTATATGCCGATAATACTTAGAGGACCTTGCCGGGTATTTGACTGAATAGCCGGACTTGGGTAAAATAGGTATATATGAAACAACTTTTCATAGTATTGACAATTTTCCTCCTTGCGGGCGTCTCCTGTGTTTCCGATCCGCCCCCGGCGCTTCCTGTCCAGGCGGAAAAGCCCGCTGCGCCCGTGCCGGTCCAGGCCGATCCTCCTGCCCCTGAACCCATGCCGGAACCTGCCCCGGCTCCTGTGGTTGAACCGGCGCCTGCTCCGGTTGAGGAGGAACCGGTTTTTAACCCCGGTTCCATCAGCCAGGAAGAATTTGACACCGCTAAAAACGAAGTCCAGGCATTGGTTGAAGACTTAAACAGGATAATCAGGGCCAGAAATTACAATTATTGGTTGACATACCTTTCAAAATCATATCTGGAGGAAATCAATTCCCCTGAGTACCTGGATGAGATGACGGAAAAACTCTATGAAAGAGATAGAAGCGTGGCGACCAACCTGGGCAGGGACCCAAAAAGCGTTCAGAAAAGGATTTTGAGGAACAGCAGGGACTTTTTTACCTACGTTGTAGTCCCGTCACGGGCAAATGACCATGTAGATGATATTGAATATGTCTCGGAAAACCAGGTTACTGCTTATACACTGGATAATCGGGGCCAGCGTTTGATATTGTATAATTTGGAAACTATCGACGGCCAGTGGAAAATTTCCAACTAGCCGGACTGTGTTAGATAATTATTGATAAGAATGTAAGGAGAGAGTCTATGATGACCCTTAAGCGGATTTTTGCGACACTTCTGGTTTTTACTGCTGCAGGGGCTATGGCCCAGAGCCGGAACAGCCGGGATCGGGAATTGTCGGTAGAAGAGTCCTACCTCCAGGAATCGGTGGAGCTCATGATCATCCGGGAACAGAGCCGCGCCGAAAGCCGGGACATGAAACTGGTAGCCCTGGAATACATCGGCGACGCCATTAACCACGGCAATACGGGGGAAGAAGTCCGTGCCGCCCTGGAATACCTTGGTACCGAAGGGATTGTTAACCAGACACGTGAAAACGGCAGGCTTGTTAACAATTATCCCGATGTCCGTACCAAAGCCGCCACATACCTGGGCGACCTGGGCACCTCTGAAGCCAAAGACACGCTCATCAAAATGTGCCTTGCCGACAACGAGCCCATGGTGCTTACGGAAGTGGTAAAATCCCTGGCTAAAATCGGCATCAACGATAATGATCAGACTGTCAACGCTATTTCCTGGATTGTTACCCGTTTCGACGTGCTTAACCCCGATAACCTCCTTGCGCTTTCCGCCTTGGAAGCGTATGAAAAACTGGCTGTCGCCAATGGCGGTATAAAAGATCCTTCTGCCATAAGGACCATCATCCGCATTGCTGAAGGCCACTACATACGGCCTGTCCAGGAACGGGCGAAACAAGTCCTTATGGATCTCAGAAAGTACAACGCCCAGGACCAGAATAAGAGCGGCGGCTGAGTTTCGGCACGAGGCGGCAACACCGGACGGGCGGTAGCTTAATATACCGCCTGACGCTTTTAGTTCTTGCAGGCGGTTGACATAAGCCGGAGAATTTACTATATTTTTCAGGATATTACTGCTGTCTCCTTCGTCTAGGGGTTAGGACACGAGGTTTTCATCCTCGCAACGGGGGTTCGATTCCCCCAGGAGATGTACGAAAGGCGCTTTGGGGCGTCTTTTCTTTTTGTAAAAGGCAAAAATGCGCCGAAACCCTGCCCGAAACAGCGTCCCCGTATCTGTTAGGTCCTGCGTCCTATTGAACAGGGCAAAATAATTCAGTATTATTACTTTATGGTAATAGGGGAAAAGAAGCTTTCTCTTCATCTGATATTCCTCCTCCTGCTTCTTCCGTGCATCACGGCGGAGAGTTTCGCCGGTTATGCCCGGAGCAGGTACTATGAATATTTCCGAATCAATGTCTGAACTGGTATTTCAGATTGGCGTCATACTTTTTGCGGTTCGTATTTTCGGCAGCTTGGCAAAAAAAGCCGGTATTCCGCAGGTTCTGGGGGAACTCCTTGCAGGGGTTATTATCGGCCCCTATGCGTTAGGAGGCATGGCTTTTCCGGGGTTCCCTCACGGTCTCTTTCCCCCAGGCGGGGGCGGTTCCGCCGGTTCCATAGCGGTAAGTGTCGAACTCTACGGTTTTGCCACAGTTGCTTCAATTATTTTGCTTTTCGCATCAGGGCTTGAAACGGATCTCGGGCTTTTTATCAGGTATTCCGTGGCAGGCGGGATCATCGGTATCGGCGGGGTTATATTTTCCTTTTCTTTTGGAACCGTTGTAGGCGTAATCCTCCTGGACGTTCCCTTTATGGATCCTCGCTGCCTCTTCCTGGGCATTCTCTCCACTGCCACATCAGTCGGAATCACCGCCAGGATCCTTTCAGATCAGAAGAAGATGGATTCGCCCGAAGGGGTTACTATCCTTGCGGCAGCGGTATTTGACGATGTTTTGGGCATTATTGCCCTGGCTGTTGTCCTGGGAATTGTGGCGCTTGTAACGACAGGGGATGGAGGGGTCGACGCGGCAGGGATACTGCTTATCGCGGGCAAGGCTTTCGGCCTCTGGCTGGGCTTCACCGCTTTGGGCCTTGTATTTTCAAAAAAACTCGCAGCGCTTCTTAAAGTATTCAAACACAGCTATGATTTTTCCATCCTGGGCCTCGGGGTTGCCCTGCTCCTTGCGGGTTTCTTTGAAAAACAAGGCCTGGCGATGATCATCGGCGCGTACATATCGGGGCTGTCGCTTTCAAAAACCGATATCGCCCCTATCATACAGGAACGTATACACGGTCTCTATGAATTTTTCGTCCCTCTCTTTTTCGCCGTCATGGGGATGATGGTGAATGTCAGGGAGATCTTCTCTGTTCCTGTGTTGATTTTCGGGGCAGTATACACCGCCACCGCTATTGCCGCCAAGGTTTTGGGCTGCGGAATCCCGGCGCTGTTTCTGGGCTTTAACCCCAAAGGCGCGCTGCGCATCGGCGCGGGTATGGTCCCCCGGGGCGAAGTGGCCCTCATCATCGCGGGTATCGGCCTCTCTATGGGCATTCTGGACAACCAGGTTTTTTCGATTATCATACTCATGACCTTTATCACCACCCTCGCGGCGCCCCAGATCCTTTCCGCGACGCTCCGCATTCCCGGAATGGGCACAAAAAAAGCTATGAAAGACGATAATTCGGCTGCTGAAGTCTGGGAATTCCATAACGAGGAAATCGCGGATCTTGTCATCGACACGCTTCTCAAGAACCTCAGGGCCGAAGGTTTTTATATCCAGATGATGAATATCGACGAAGGGCTGTCCCAGGCGCGCAAGGGCGACATCTCCCTTTCAATCACCGAAGAAGAAAGCACCGTTACTATCGAGACATTGAAAACAGACATGCCTTTTGTGAAAACCGCTATGTTTGAAGTTATCCTGAATCTTAACAGGTCAATTCATGATCTTAAAAATTCGTCAAATCCCAAACTGCTCAAAGAAAACCTGGCAGGATCCGAAGGCCGGATGCTCAACGAGCTTCTGGCGCCCATAAAACCTGAATGCGTCGTGTTAAACCTGACCGGTGAAAACAAAAGGGATATAATAGAGGAACTAATTGATGTTCTTTATACACAGGGAAAACTCGCGGACCGGAATCAGGCGCTGAACGACGTACTGGCCCGAGAGGAAATAATGAGTACCGGCATGCAGGAGGGCATAGCCCTGCCTCATGCGAAATCCGACGGCGTGACAGAGACCGCAGTGGCAGTGGGCATAAAACCCGGAGGAATCGATTTTGGATCTATCGACGGGAACCCTTCAACCCTGTTCATCATGGTCCTTTCGCCCCGCAAAACCGCAGGCCCCCATTTGCAATTCCTTTCGGCTGTGAGTACAGTGTTAAATAATAAAGATGTGCGGGACGAACTGCTCAAAGCCCTCTCCAAAGAACGGGTCGTGGCGCTCCTGCAGGGAATGGCAACATGAACAAAGTCCTGAAAGAAAAAATAATTGAAGCCTTCTCGTCGGTGCTGCCTATAACGGTGATTGTGCTGGTAACAAGCGTCGTACTGGTTCCCATGCCTTCAGGCACTATACTGATGTTCCTGGCCGGATCGGCGCTGCTCGTTGTCGGCATGGGTTTTTTTACCCTGGGCGCGGACATGGCCATGATGCCCATGGGCGAAGGTATCGGCGCGCAACTTACCAAAAAGTCAAACCTTGTCCTGGCCCTGTTCATCAGCTTTGTCATGGGCCTGATCATCACCATAGCCGAACCGGATCTGCAGGTCCTTGCCGAACAGGTTTCATCGGTGCCCAACATGATTCTGATAGTAATCGTAGGCCTTGGGGTGGGGTTTTTTCTCGCCATTGCGGTGCTGAGGGTTATTTTTCAAATTCCCCTTATGCTGCTCCTTGTGGGGTTTTACATTGTTGTTTTTGTAATAGCCGCTTTTACGCCTGGCGCTTTTATTCCCGTGGCCTTTGATTCCGGGGGTGTTACCACCGGACCTATTACGGTCCCCTTTATGCTGGCCATGGGCCTGGGGGTTGCCGCCTTACGGGGGGACAAAACTTCCCAGGAGGACAGCTTCGGGTTTGTGGCCCTCTGCAGCATCGGCCCCATACTGGCGGTGCTGCTCCTTGGGATATTCTACCATCCCGGCGGGGCCGATATGGGAACAAACCCTGTCCCTAAGGCGGAAAATTCCCGTGAGGTGATTCTACACTTTGCCAGGGGATTCCCGGTTTATTTCAAGGAAGTCTGCATCGCCCTGGCGGCTATTGTGGGTTTTTTTGCCATTTTCCAGATTTTCTCCAGACGTTATCAGAAACGACAGCTTGGCCGTATCACTGTTGGTTTTATCTATACCCTTTTCGGCCTCGTGATCTTCCTTACAGGCGTGAACGTCGGCTTTATCCCTGTAGGGCATCTCTTCGGTTCAGAGCTTGCCGCATCCCCTTTTAAGTGGCTTTTGATTCCCCTGAGTATGCTGATCGGGTATTTTATCGTAGCGGCTGAACCGGCGGTCCATGTGCTCAATAAACAGGTGGAAGACGTATCCCAGGGCGCTATCCCCCAGAAGGTGATGAACCGGGGGCTTTCTATCGGCATGTCCATTGCCCTGGGGTTGACCATGGTAAGAATCCTCACTGGGATTTCCATCATGTGGATCCTGATTCCGGGCTACGCTTTTTCGTTAGCCCTCAGTTTTTTTGTCCCCAAAATATTTACCGGCATTGCTTTTGACTCAGGAGGCGTTTGTTCCGGACCTATGACATCCACCTTCCTGCTGCCCCTGGCCATGGGCGCCTGCGAGGGGGCGGGCGGGAATCTGATGACCGACGCCTTCGGCATTGTAGCCATGGTGGCCATGACGCCGCTTATTATCATCCAGCTTTTAGGGCTTATCTATGGCCGCAGCATGAAAGCCGCAGCGAGGCCGATAGAGGAAGAACTAAAAATCCGTAAAGAAGACGACATCAGCGGCATCACCGAATATGAATACCAGGAGGAGGATGAATGAAACATGGAGAACCGAAACCGGTTTATCTTCCGGTTTTGAAATGCCTTTTCTTTATCCTGGATTGGGAGAAAGCTGACGAGCTTGCGAAAATTTTTACCCGGACGAATGTGCGCTTTCACTTCATTGCCAAAGCAAGGGGCACCGCGAGTTCGGACATGCTGAACCTCCTGGGGCTGGGTTCAGGGGACAAGGCGCTTTGTATCTGCATAGAACAGGACTGCATGGCTCCGGCGCTGTTCCGGGAAGTGAGCAGGGCCCTGGGCTTTTACCGTCCCGGGACGGGAATCGCCTTCAGCGTCCCGCTTTCGGGTATAAACAACCCTCTGCTCGGGGTTTTTAAAGAAAGCGCTCAAAAGGAAGCGTCCTACTATTCTGAAAAGGAGAATGAAAACATGAATGACACCAAATACGAGCTTATCGTTACGGTAGCAAACCAGGGGTACAGCGACGCCATCATGGCCACCGCCAGGGAAGCGGGAGCCGGAGGCGGCACGGTGGTTAACGCCAGGGGCCTGATGCATGAAGGGCCGGTTAAGTTTTTCGGCATATCGGTACAGGAAGAAAAAGAAATTATCATCATTCTTGCGGAAAAGGAACGCAAACGTGATATTATGCAGGCCCTTTGCCGGGAATACGGAGTTACCTCAGAGGCTGCGGGCCTGGTTCTATCCCTGCCTGTGGATATGGTCATGGGCTTTACCTAAAACAGCGGCGCCGCAGGGCTCACATCTTGAGCTTATTCAAAAGGAGCTGCCTGAATTTGCCCGCTGCGTCAAAGGATTCCAGGGCCAGGGCGGATTCACAGTCCGCCAGAGCCTGGGGATAGTCTTCCATGTGGTAATAAACCTGGCCCCGGCGGTAAAAACAGTACGGCTGGTAGGGGTTTAATTCAAGGGATTTATTAAAAGCCTCTACCGCATCAGGATATTTCCGCAATACCGCCAGGATTATACCCGAATAGTAAGCGGATTTGTAGGAACCGCGATCTAGTTCCAGGGACTTGTCAAAATCCGTAAGAGCCTCTTCATAATGGGACCGCGCAAAGAAAGCCATACCCCGGTGCTTGTATATAAGCGAAGCGATTTTCTCCTCAGGCTTAAGTTCCAGGATGCGGGTGTAAAAGGCGATGGCTTCGGCAAACTGGTTCTTGTTATGAGCGTAAAGGGCGTTAAGGAGCAATTCGTCAATGGACTCGTTGGACGTGAACCGGGGAGGGACTGAATCCGCACTGGCTGCGGGCTTTTCCTCCTCGAAAAGAAGGGCGTCCGTAGACTCCTCGATTTTCTTAAAGAACGACTCCCGCCGTTTTCCGAGCTCGCCGTTAAGCTGCCGCTGGTAAGTCCGTATCTCCTGGAAGATGATATCCGCCAGTGAAAGGCTGGCGTTGACCGCCGCCAGTTTGCGTTTCATAGGAGCGTCGAAAGGGGTAAACTCGGCCTTGTAGACCAGTTCGTGCTCCACCTCAGCCCAGGCGTCCTGGAGTATGGTACGAATCTGGACTTCAGCCACAGAACAGCCGGGGTCCCCGGCGATCCTGACGACATCCGCAGTGAGCTCTACCAGGAGGTGTATGGATTCATAACCGAATTCTCTAAAGGTATGATCCCCTCCTTTGTGCTCAATTTCGGTTACTGCGAACAATTTCTGGAGGATCTCCTCGACAACCGCCAGATCCTCCAGAAAGGGACACACTATCCTTACGGCGATAATATCCGTAATAAGTGGAACATCCCCGGCTTTGCCGGCTTTCAGGAGCCGCAGGTATTTTTTGAAATAGCTTCCAAAATCCTTGACCCTGGCTTTAACCGAAGGGCGGGAAGGCATGACCCGGAAGCTGCTTTCGATACGGGCCAGGAGCTCTCGGACCGCCGCTTCACGGGCTTCCAGGAAATCATCGTACTGCCGTCTGAAGGTATTCTGATCAGGTATAGTTGGATTGATATTTATAGTTGACATCCCCTGACATCCTCCCACAGGGTGCGGTAAAAAAAAGGCTGTCTGAACAATACCAGACAGCCCCTTTTCCGGCCAGGTTTTAACCCTGACCATCCCGGTCTATTCGTTAGCGGGAGTAGGAGTAGGAGTAAAGGCTCCTTCAGTAGCCTGCTTCTGGGCTTCCAGGTAACGCAGAATCTGGTTATGACCAAAGCGTTCCATCTCAAACACCTTCTTCGCAGTTTCCCTGTCCCTTATGATGCCCCACAAGCCTTCGTCATCAATATCCCGATCGGTGTCGAGGACTGCCTTATCGTAGATGAGCTTGACATCCTTGAAATAGGCCACAAAGTCGCCACCTTCCTGGTCAGCATCACGGTCAAGCCTGAAACCCGCGAATTTTACGAACGGAGTGCTCGTTGGGTATATCGGGTAAATCCGAAGTTCCCGGTTCCGCACATCCATGATGTACTGGGGATTGTTCCAGGTAAGTTCGGCCCAGCCGTCGTAGTTGAGATAGCCCATGAATACGGCCTTTTCATTTCCCTGGGAGTCAAGAAGGAGGACGTTAAGCCCATGGGGGAAATTGAGGCCATAGGCGTTTACCGCTACGGACTTGATGGTTCCCACGTTCTTTACCACCCCGAAACCGTCTTCAAACCGGCTTGTCCCGCTGACGCCGTCGGAGTCAGTGTTGGCTTGGATGTTCCCGTCATCGTCAACGTCGGCCTGGGGCTCGTAAGCGGGAATCTCGAAGGGCGGTTTGATAGTCGCCTTGGAATAGAAATGCTCTACCGGATAGTGAATCCGGATGCCCATGACAGTACCCCACTGTTTGGAAGCGGCTTCCCGGGTATAGGTATACGCTTCGTTGGTTACAGTCCTGGAAGAAGAAGTGAAAATTACATCCCAGTTGGTGATGGCCAGGGAGGTCTTCATTATTTCCTTCTGTTCCTGGGTAAAACTGTTGCCGGCCACTTGACCATAATCCATTATGGTCTGGCGGTTCTGAGTAGGCCTGCCGTCCTGATCATTGACGATATCTGCCGTAAGCTTACTAAAATCAATAAGAATGGCTTCTTCGGCAAACAAAGCCCCGGCTACTAACAAGACGACGGCGAGAAGAATGAATATCCGTTTCATTCAATGCTCCTTTCCTTTGCACATTATGCATAAAAACCAGTTATTAAGTAAGTATATAAAATATACTCTTAATTTGTCAACGCCTTTTGACCGGTTTTACTGTATTATCGGCAGGATCTGCAAAAATTCCACGAAATTCATTAAAAAAAATTTCATTTCCGCCGATAAAGAGTTTCACATCCTTAAGGGATGGAAAATTCCGCCGCAGCCCCTCGTTAAGAGTCAGGCAACTCCGGAAAACATCCCCCCCTTCAGGAGGAAGAGCGGCTTCTTCGGATAAATCCGCATAGGCCGTCCCCTCCCGGTACATAAAGGACCTCAGCCGGGTTTCCCTGGGGAAAAGGGGCGCCGAATCTGGGGAAACAGGCCCCAGAAGGGCCTCCTCCACATACCGGCGTATATCCGTCTCCTTTGAGAAAGACCGGCGGACCATGCGGTCTTCTACCACCGCTGATCCCTCTAGTATAGAATAAAACACAAACGTCCTTCTGACAAGCCCTGAAATGAGGAATTCCAGAAGGGCGATAAGGGCAATCGCCGCAAGATAACTAACCCGGCGGTTCAGTTTAACGCTGAAAAACCGCATCAGGGCGTTTCCGGCGTCTTTAAGAACTACATTCATTGTACAGCGGTAAACCCTCCAGAACGTTCGAATAAGGCCACAAAACCGGTTATTCCCTTATATAACGCATCCGAAAGGTTCTTCAAGTATCCATCATCGTTCATCAGACGGGCGTCGGCTTCATTGGTAACAAAGCCCAGTTCCACCAGCACCGAAGGCATACGGGCGTTGCGCACCACGAACCATTCCTCCTCTTTGAGCCCCCTGGAAGGCATGGCGCTGCCCAAGGTTTCCTGGAAGTTCCTGAGTATGGACTGGGCCATGAGTATGCTTTCGGTAGTGAATTCTTCTTCCATCATAGAATTGAGAATAGGGATGACTTCCCGGGAATCGGCGTACCTGGAAGGGTCGATAAGTTCCCTCCGGTAACCGGGACTGAGATACCAGACCTCGTAGCCCCGGGCTTGTTTGTTGAACGAGGCGTTGGCGTGGATAGATATGTAGATCACCGCCTCGTTGTCCCTGAGGGGGACTGCGTTGGCCAGCGCGACCCGGTCTTCCAGGGTGGGATACGTATCCCCTTCACGGGTCAGGAGGACCCGTTTGTCCGGGAAAGCCGCAGCGAGCCGGGAATGGAGGAATCTGGAAACTTTCAGGGTTATATCCTTTTCCACCGATTTTAAGGGTTTGCCGTCAATGACATGCTCCCCGACAGCCCCTGTGTCCTTCCCCCCGTGGCCAGGATCCACAATAATGGCGGCAATACGGAAACGGTTCCGGTCGTCCTCGGCATAACGGTCAAAGACAGCCTTCATCTGGGAAACAAAGGAAGACGGGAACCAGAGCGTTCCCTGGTCCCTGTACGGCAGCGGGAGGCTGAGAATTTCCCGGTTATCAAAGAGCACCGGCCCTGTTTCCCCCGAGCTTCCTGAGACAAAGGCGGCGTAATGCCCGTTTGAAGAAAAAACTCCGGATTCAAAAAAGGGATCCCAGCGCAGTTCCGCCTGGTCCAGCCCGGAAGAGCCCAGGGCTTTTAAGGCGTCGTCGAGGCTGAGGCTTTGGGCCGAAAGAGAGTAACCGGCGGCGGCCAGAAAAAAAATCAGCGCCTGCACCCAGAGACGTTTACCTTTCAAGTCATTGTTTTCCTATTCCCAGGCTGTCGAGATAATAGACTGCCCCCTGGTAGCCGCCTCGGACCAGAGCGGCCCAGAAGGGCCTGCCTAAGACGCCGCCCCTGTCCCCTGAAGGCAGGGACAGGCCGGTAAGCAGGCGGACCGCCGCCAGGGATTCCAGGACACTGCGTCCTGCCCAGTCCGTAAGGCCCGAACCGGTAAATTCCGGGAACGGGACAAGGGCCGGTTCCGTTCCGCTCTCAGCAGCGGTATCAGGCAATGCGTCCAGAAGGCCCCGGAGCCGGGCATCCAGCACAAAAGCGTCTGGAGGGAACCCTGAACCCTGTTCCGCCCCCCGGGGGGCCAGAAACGCGGCAGTGGCATTGTCAGGCGCGACCAGGCGGATGAGTATGGAACGGGCGGCGGCTTCGGCTGAGGCGGCGGCTTCCGCCCGGCCTGGGGCGGCACTGATGATATTGCCGCATTTGGTCACGTTGTTTTCCGGGAACGCCACCAGGCTTCCTTCGCGTATGCGCATAAAAAGGTCTTTGAAAGCCGGCACGGACCGGGCCTTATCCAGGCCGCTGACGGAACGCACCCTGCCGGGTATGGAGATGAAGGCCCGTTCGGCGCAGGTCCAGTTTTTTTTCGGCTCCAGGCCGCCGGGCTTTTGCCCTATGGCGATTTGGATGGCCCCCCTGGTGGGCAGGACCCCTGAGGCGTAGGGGTAGGTCCAGCCGGACATATAGCCCCCTGAAAGCCTGGCCGCGATTTCACCAATCATAGGCCCTTTGGAAGTAAGCTTGAGGTCCCCTTTGGCCGCGCCGTTGCCGATTCCCAGGGCCCTTACCCCGGCTTTGAAGGCCTCCAGCAGGGCGCAGGCGGATGATGTATCGATACTTGAAGGCATGGTATGGCCCATTTCGATAAAATAAGGGGGAAAGAAGATGTGCCGGTCCGCAAGGCCGCAGATGGTGATTTCCCCCTGATAGACCAGGGCGTCAACGGAAAACTCAGGGCCGTCCATGTATTCTTCTACAATAACCCGGCCTGATCGGGAGAACGTGAAGGCCTCGGCGGCTGCGGTTTCGAGTTCCCCGGCATTATCCACCCTGCGGCAGCCCCGGGATCCCATGTTGTCCACAGGCTTTACCACTGCGGGCCAAGAAAAAGGCAGAGAAAAGCCGCTGTTTTTCGAAGGCGGCTCCGAAATGATGATAAATTCCGGCGAAGGAACCCCGGCGGCCTTGAAACGGCGGCGCATCCGCTCCTTGTCCGACGCGTCCAGGGCTGTTTCCCAGGAGATGCCGGGCAGCCCCAGGCGTTCGGCGGTCCAGGCTACAGCAGCGGAGAAGTCCGTACCGGCAGTCATAACCCCCGCTAAGCCCCCGTTTTCCGCAAGGGACCGGGCAAGGGCCTCGATGCCTTCCTTATCCTTGAGATCCACGTTTTCAAAACGATCTGCCAGAGACACGCAGGCCGCGCAGGGGTCCCCGTCGGCAGCAACAGTCTCAAGGCCCATTTCCTTCGCTATCGTAAGCGCCGGGCCCTGCATCACCCCGGCGCCGAGTATCAAAATCCGCTGTTTTCCAGACATTCCGCCTCCATTATTAATTGTCGGACAAGGAGAATAAAGGATTTAACCGGATGAACATACAGCAAGCCGGAGCAAACCGCGTTTTCAGGTTTTCACCGCATAGGCTTCGAAGGTGTCGCCCAGGCGGAACAGGCGGCTAAAGGCCAGGACTATATGGTAGAAATTGCCCTTTTTACCCTTCAGAAACCGCCCGATAAAGGGGAACCGTTCGGGATGGTGGCCGGTAACGACTGTTTTTTTCAGCCTGAAACCGTAGTGTTTCAATATCCTGCCTGCCCTGGGGCTCCAGATCGTCCAGTGATCCGCAGGGCTGTTTTTCAGGAACTCCCTGAGGGACTTGCGCCCTGAAATTCCGGCGTATGAAGGGGTGGAAAAGGCCAGGACCCCGCGGGGTCTGAGGATCCCGGCTATAGCGGCAAGCGCAGCGCCAGGGTCGGCAAAATGCTCGATAACATACCAGAGCGTCACAACGTCGAACGCCGGGGACTCCGTTTTAAGGGCATCAGGGAAAAAGCCGTTCATACACGGGATACCCAGTTCTTCCTGTACATAGCAGGCGGCCCCGGCGGCAGGTTCCAGGCCCTGGGGGGAAAAGCCTGCTTCCCTGGCTGCCAGAAGGAAGGGTCCGTAAGCGCAGCCTATGTCCAGGAGCCGCCATCCGGAACCTGCCCTGGTTTCCCCTGTTTTCCCCAAGAGAGACTTGATGTGAAAAAGCCGTTTCCGGCCCATCGCGACAAGGCCCGGGAAATCTTCCAGGTACGTTTTACCGTACTGCTTTTTATACTGGCTGAAGAAATACCTGGTTTCGTATTCTACCGGAGGCGGACTCATGCGGCCCATGCGGATAAGGCCACAGGACCTGCAGCGCCGGTAGCTTCGCAGGGACTCCGCGTCAGCCAGTCCGGAGGTTCCCGGAAAGCGTGCCAGGACCGTTCCTCCGGGCTTCAAGGGAACCGGATCCGGCAGCGGCTTCACCGGAATACAGACAGGGCAGTCCCTGGATACCAGGGGTTTTGCGGCTGCCAGAAAGTCCGCCAGGGTCCGGGTCTGCTCTTCGGCAAGGCCGTAACAGGCGGCTGTTTTTTCGTTTTTCCTATAGAGGTTCTCGAGGAAAAGGCGGTTCAGTCCCGGCTTGTCCCGAGGAACCAGGGTAAAAAGAAGGGACCCGAGCTTACGGACCCCAGGGCCGCCTGTACCGGCTGAGGCAAGCCCGGCGTTACGGGCCAGTTTTTCATGGTACGCCGTAGGCGAAACCAGGAGGACCGGGGTCCTGGCGTACAGAGCCTCGAAACACGTAAGGCCGAAATGGGTTACCAGGAGGTCATAAGCCGCCAGCTCATCCCGCAGTTTCGGGACCCTTCCCAGGACCCGGACTCCTTCCGGGAGCGGGCCTGGCCGGGAAGGGGCGGCCAGGGCGATGTCCAGGCAGCCAGGGGCCCAGGCGGCAAGGGTCCGGGCCGCGGCAGGGCCAAGGCCCAAAGCATCCTCAGCGCCGAAGCTCACCAGGACCCTGAACCTGTTTTGAGGGGAAAATTCCCTGGCAGGGAAAAACGAAGGCCGCCGGTTCCGGGGCAGGCGGAGCAGAGCCGGAGCGGTGATGTTTGCCTGAACCGCTCCGGGAAAGCCCGGGAGGAGGTCGATAAGGAAGTCAAAGTCCTTCCTGCACGGGCCGCCTTCGTCAATACCGATAAGCGGACCCAGGGCGGACCATGCGGCGAATTCCTTCACAGGCGTACGGAAACGGTCCAGGATGATGAAGTCCCAGGAAAGTGCGGAAGCTTCCGGGTCCTGGGGCGAAAAAACCCAGTCAAATGCAAAGGGACCGGACAAGGCGTTCAGTGTGTCAAGGACGGCTTCTTTTTCAGCTTCAGGGGCATAGAGAAAAGCCTCCCGGCCCAGACGGCGGAGATCCTGTACCAGCGCGGCGGAACGCAGCAAGTGCCCCCCCCCCTGCCCTTTTCCAGGCACGGAACAACCAGCAGGGGGCCTGTCACCTGGAAAGCCTTCTTGCGGCGGCTATAATGGCGGCGCCTAGGCTCCGTTCCCCAAGGGGCAGGGTTGACAAAAAACGGTACAGCGCTTCGGCGTTTTTGTAATCCTCTGGAGTATCCACAGTAACCCTGAGATCAGGACCCTGCCAGCAGAGAGGGGCCAGGGGCCGGTGGAGGCGGAACAATTCAGGATGGTTGTAGAGATAAGGGCAGACATGTTCCCGTTCAGGGCCGGCGGCTTCCTGCTCCGCCCTGAGGAGGGCCCCGGCGCTTACGCACTCCACGCCTGAGCCGTGGGGGATGCCGGAGTACACGGCGTAATCCGCCCCAAGGGCCTCAGCTTCAACCCTGATGGCTTCCGCCGCGTCGATAAGGACAAAGGGGTTGTCCCCGGTAGCCCGCACGATCCGGTCGGGTTTAAAGCGGCGCACCGCCAGGATATAGCGGGCAAGGACATCCTCCACAGGGCCAGGCAGGATTTCAAACCCCGCTTCAACCGCCAAAGGGGCAAAGGAAGAAACGCAGTCTTCAGGACAGGCCAGGACTTTTACTTCGCAGCCCACCCCCTTCAGGGCTTCCATTACTCTGAAAATAAGGGGCCCTCCTCCAAGGGGGAGGAGGCTTTTATTAGGGAGCCTTGTGGAGTCAAGCCGGGCCTGGAGCACAAGGGCGGTCATGCTTCCCCCTCCCCGTCCTGGCCCGGCAAGTCCTCCCAGGAACCGGCGATGGTTTTGGCATCGCATTGAAAACGGTAGCGGTTGATTCTGACCCAGCGCCGGGCTTCGGAGAATTCCTCCCAGGAACTGAAAAAATCCGTCCCTGAACGCCTGAGATAGCCCGGAAAACGGCGGAGCGGAAGATTGGCAAAATCCCCGCGGAAAACCGGCGCCAGGTTTTTGAGGTAAAAGCGGCGGTAGCCTTCTCCCGCAGTACTGTCCCCAGGGGGAACGGTGCCTTCATAGGAAAGCTTGATCAACTGGGTACAGGCGATTTCCTCTCCCCAGAGACGGGACCTGAACCCGAAATCCATAAGCTGCCAGTAGAAACTGCCTATAGTCCCATCGAAGCCCCCTAAGCGGATAAAACGCTCCCTGTCGTAGACGCCGATCCCTTCATAGGGGAAAAGGGACTGAAGCCCTTCCCGTCCGGGAACCAAGGGGATGGCCCTGACGCTCCCCCGGACCAGGGCCGGGGAACTGAGGGTGGGCATGGTTTCAAAACGGCTGTCCTGGATCACCGGGACGGTGCAGAGCCGCTTGTAAGCGTTTTTTTCATCATGCTTCCTGGACAGTTCCTCGGGGCTCAGGAGAAGCCGTTCCGCCATACGCTCCGCCCCCCCTCCTCTCAGAATACGGAGATCGTTCCAGAGGACGAAGAAAAGGGGGCTTGAAAGCTCCGACACCGCGAGGTTGATCTCCTCCCCAGGGCTAACCTGGTCTCTGAGAAGCACAAAGCGCACAAAGGGAAAGGCCCCGGCCATGCCCTCAAGGTCGTAACGCTTCGCGGTCCCTTCAAGGGAAATCACGTAATCGAAACCCGCTTTTTCGAGTTCCTCAAAAAGGGTGAACCTTGGGAAGCGCCCCGGCCTGTTAAGGATCACCGCCGAGAGCCCCGTAGAAGCCCTGCGCTCGTTCCCCCCTACGCAGGTGTACGCAGGGAGGCAGCCGTTAAAAGTTGTAGGTATAGTATTCATCGCACACCGCGCAGATGCCGGGATAGTTCCCGCCTCTGTGCTCCAGGTAGAGGCTTTCCCCGGCTTTCCAGATCGCTTCAAGCGAAGAAGTAAAGACATTGCCCAGACAGGACCCCTTTCCTTGAAGGCTCCCCAGATCCTCCCTGCAGCAGGGGACGGAGCCGTCCAGGAGTATGACCATGTCCCGGAGCAGATGCCAGCAGGGCTGCCGCTTCACCGGCGACAGATCCGAAGCCTGGAGATGAGGCAGGGTCCCGCAAAAATCATCGTACTTCTGGATGATGATATGGGACTGGCCCTTGCCGGGAACCGCCTCTTTCCAGGAACGGTAGAACTGTTCGATATCGTCCTCGAAACCTTTAACCCGTACCGCCTGCACATAAGCGCGGCCCGGAAAGAGGCTGATAAGCCGCCTGGCGCGGTCCGTTGCTTCGGTGAAGCCCGGCCCCCTGGCCTCTTTGTAACGGCCGGCGCCGAAGGCGTCCAGGGAAAGGATCCACGAAAGAGGCCCCGGAAGGGCCGGATTCCCCCTTGCCGGCGCCTCAGCGGCCTCAGCGGCAAGGATCTCAAGTTCCTCCGGCTGCCAGCCTATGCCGGAAGTCTCGATAACCAGGGCCAGCGAGGGGCGGGAAAGGACCATGCGTATCAGGTCCAGCTTGTCGGGGTGAAGGGAAAGCTCCCCCCAGAGGGAAAGGCCGATAACCGCGTCTCCCGCAAAAGCGGCGATGCGGTCAAGAAGCTCCCCGAATTTGCCTTTGTCCATAACGCCCCTGCGTTCCGTAACCGGGACATTCCCGCCAAACCGGGGCCAGGGGCAGAGGGAACAGGCCTGGGGGCAGGCCCCTGAAACCTGGATATTGAAGTACGCCGGGAGCGTCCTTTGGAGTTCCGGCAACTTTTCGATGTACTCCGCCGCTTCCGAAGCGGCCTTAAGGCCTGCGGCCATAAAACCTTTAAGGAGAAGGAAATTCCGCCTCGAATCGGCGGTAAAACTCAGCCGCTTGAGCCGCAGGTCCACCGGGGAAATCTCGGTTTCTATATCGAAGGCGTTGATGTCTTTCTGAATCACCGAAAAAAGGCAGTCCCGCTCCACGGGCCCGTCATCGTCCCCCAGGATTTTGAAAAGCACCCCGCCGGTCCCCGGAGCCAGGAGTTCCGGCGCGAAGCCGTAAGGCCAGCCGTCGGCATAGGAGTATTCCGCCGCATACCGGAGATGCCGTTCCGCCAGGGCAGATGCAAGGGCGGGGTCCAGGAGGGGGCAGTCGGCCCAGGCGAAAAAGGTGAGATCAAACCCTGCGGACAAGAGGGAAAGCCGCTCCAGAAGGCTTTTTTTGGTCCATTCCCGGGAACGGACAATGGAAAAAGCCTCCGATTCAGAGGGAAGGCCGGGGTAATCAGCCCCTTCAAGCCCCAGGAACGCCGTCATTTCCGTCCCCGGGAACCGGCGGGCCTTCTCCAGCGCCAGGACAAAGGCGCTTTTCCCCTCACCTTCTCCCGCGTTGACAGGTTCAAAGGCTTCCGGGGCCAGCCGTCCACCGTACAATACCGTAAGGGCTCTCATACTATTGATTATACCGGGAATCTGAGGCGGTGTCATTCACTATTACAGCAATTATCCAGCCTTCTGCCTGTTTGGGCTCATTGCGAACTTAGAAATTCTTACTATTTTAAGGCAGTCTGTCCATAATGTGTCTACATTAATAGACAGACTCTATGTAGTGCATATATCCCAGCTAAAAAAAGTTCAAAAAAGTTAAAAAAAATGAAAAATTCTCTTGACAGAATAAATTTAGAATGATATGATTATTTTACATTTTTGAATATGAGGAAGGGAATTTTACCGCCAGGATTGTTAAACCTGGTATTTTAAGCGCTGTCAAAGGGAGGTTGCTGTATATGAACGCCGATTATTCGCTGTATTGCAGGCATTTTGCCTT
>JAISZE010000062.1 GCA_031269405.1 Treponema sp.
CGGCGCTCTTAACTCCGTTACCCTTCCCCGGAGCGTAAGGAGCATAGGAAACAACGCCTTTGCCAATTGCAGCGGCCTTAAGTCAATCAATATTCCCCAGGGGCTTGTTGGCATCGGCAATAACGCCTTTCAGGGATGCCGCAGCCTTAATGCAATCGAGCTCCCCGGCAGTATTACGGTTATCGGGGCGTGGGCCTTTAACGGATGCACGGCATTGCGTTCTGTCGTGATTCCTCCGGGCGCCGCGGTCGGGGACAATGCTTTTCAGGGATGCAGCGGCATGACCGCAATCACCCTTTCCGGAGGCGTTAGCAGCATCGGCGCATGGGTGTTCAGCGACTGCCGGAGCCTTCAAAGTGTAGTTATACCTCCGGGTATTACCAGCATCGGCGAAGCGGCTTTTGCCAGGTGCGAAAGCCTTAAATCCCTTACCGTACCGGACAGCCTTGCCGTTATCGGTGATTATGCCTTCTCAGGCTGCGTCAGCCTCAATACCATAGAAGGCGTTCCATGGCGGGTCAAAGTAGGCACGGGAGCTTTTCAGAATGTGCCGGGCTGGAGGCGTTTAAGCGGAAGGTAGTTCCTGCGTGGCGGTAAGTCCCTGGTGTTTTAGTTCTTCCAGGGGGAGGCTTTCCAGGTACTTTTTCAGGATTTTATCTTCTTCCTCCGGGAAGGACATAAATTCCAGGGAGACGATCCGTCCGGTGCGGGCCAGGCGGCAGACCGGCGACAGGATGCTGTCTCCCGCACGAAGGGAACATTCGGCGAGTTCCATGTTCAGCCGTATGTCCTTCATCAGGGCGGAGTGATCGGGATAAAACGAGAGGCCCCCGGCGGAGATGGTTTTAACCTCTCCGGTAACAATGGTTTTGTCCCCGGGGCTGGCGAAGATAAAGTTGAAACGCTGCCATTTTTTTGCCTGGTAGCGGCGGGCCCTGCGTTTTTCGTCCACCGGTATATAGCGGCCAAGGATACCCTGGAGCCTGTCAATTTCGGCAGACTTATCCAGGGTCTCATCGACAATGCCGCTGACACCCAGGTAGAATGCTTTGGATGTTTCTTCCAGGGGGAAGTTATTTCCCTTGAGGAGAATGATGGGGCAGAGATCCTTGGGCCTTTCGCTGCGCACGAACTGTACAAAAGTTTTCCAGTGCCGGGGGAAGTCCCTGGCGCTGATGATAATCGCCGATGGATCGGTTTCGTCAATATTGTCCATGGCCTTAAGCACGTTGTAATAGCGGATCAACTCAAACCCCAGGGGCTTGACGTAGAGAGAAATCAGATTGTAGGCATCGTCTGAACCCATTACCAGCAGTAATTTCATGCTTTTCCCTGCCGTTTCATTCGGTCCCAAGATCCGTAACTGAAAAGTCTACAATGCTCCAAATATCATCCTTGCGGTACAAATAATACGTATACCGCTCTTTTTTAGTATAAGCGCCGATCTTAAAATATTCCAGTACGGTAACAACGCCTTTATCCGCGTTATAGGCGGTTCTTTCGATGATAAAGTCCGAGGGTATGGTGGTTATGTCGCCGTCTACCACGGAACTTTGAAGCTCCCTTCTGTAGCGGTCCAGCATCCTCTGCCTTCCCTCTTCGGATTCCGCCAGCCACTGCCGCCTGCGGTAGGCGTCCCTGGAGAGCATGGCTTCCAGATCCAGGTAGAGGAAGAACTTTTCCCACTGGCTTTTTTGCCGGGCCGTAAGAATGTAGCTTACTACCTCGTCGGGGGGGAGCTTCTGCCGTACCAGGATGGCGTTGGTCTCCACATCCAGGGCCAGGGGGATTCCGTCAGGGCCGGGCAGGGGCCTGGGCCGTATACTGAGGTTAAGGCGGTTGTCTGAAACAAGGGGCTTAAGCGCCGCCGCCCGGCCGGCGGCCTCCCGCGTACCGGCCTCCCCGTCCCGGCCCGCCTGAAAGGAGATGTTCTCCTGGGGGTAGTAGAGTTCCGGGTAGATCAGGGCCTGGACCATATAGGACCCGCTCCGGTTAAGGAAGGCGTAAGCCCTGAGATCCTCCACACAGGAAAAGGACTCCCCGGCTTCGATGGAAATTTCCCTAAAGTACACCTGCCGGCTTTCGCTCCGTTTCCGTACCAGGGCGTCGGCGGCTTCCACCGTCCGGTTGGTCGTGGTGCGGACATCAAAATCCAGCGAAAAGGCCCGTTCTTCGGCCAGTTTGAAGCGGTAGGCCGCCGGCCCGTTGTTGGTGATGGTCAGTTGGATGTAGACGGGCTCGGCCTCAAGGTAATAGATCTTTTTGTCAAAAAAGCGGATATTTATGGCAATTGGCCCGGTTTGGGCGTTCTCAACCCCCTCCAGGCTAAACGATAATCCTAATAAGAGGAATAATGCCGCAAGCAGGCTCTGTTTTTGGTTCACCGGTAACTCCAATATAACGTTAGGCTTTACTTGATACTTTTAACTTTAACATTGTCTTTTGCTTTAATTTTATCTTTAGCTTTAACTTTATCTTTATCGAAGGGTTTATTTTTCACCCTTTCCTATATTATAGTAATCGGTAAATTGATATGAATACCTTATCCTTTCCTTTGCTGCGGGAAAAAATCGCCTCTTCGTCGCCGGTCAGGGAGATCCTCAAGGCCGCGAAGGG
>JAISZE010000063.1 GCA_031269405.1 Treponema sp.
CCCCCACCCCCCCCCCCCCCCCCCCCCCCCCCCCCCCCCCCCCCCCCCCCCCCCCCCCCCCCCCCCCCCCCAAGACGGGTCCATCACACAGGAAATGATGACGTAATTATGGTATTGATTCACCGCCTCCTGTTTTTCGTTGCGGACAGGGCAGATTTCCCCTCCTGAGTAGATGAACATATAGGGAAAGGTTGAAGCCTTTAAGTCTTCCCGGACCGCTTCCATTTCGTCCTGTGGGTTTGTCAGGATTACGCTGCGGCTGAAACAGGAAAAGATCAGCGCCGCGGTCCCGTTTGCCTCTTTTACGGCGCCGGTAACATTTTTCGCCGTGTTAACGACCTCGCCTGAACCGGGGGAACCGATATGCACGGTAGAACCGGAAGGTATGTTGGCGCTGCAGTTCAGGCTTCCGTCATTGTTGATGCCGTATATGATGAAAAGGCTCGGCAGGCCGCCGCCGGTTTCTATGGCCAGGGGAAACACGAAAAGCATATCCAGCCTTTCTTCGGTGATGAGGCCGATCTTTCTCATGTATTCCGCCGCGGGAATGTTGTTCACGGTGATCATCCGGTTTCCCTCCGCCGAGGTAACCAGGGCTTTTTGGGTATGGATATTGTGCTGCCACACCGAATCAATAAAAAACCGGGGGTTCAAATTCCCGGAAAAGAGCAAAACCGGCATCCTGTCGGAATATGCCTTTCCCCTGTAGATGGTTTTGGGGGTCCTTATTTTTGTGTCCGCGTCCAGGGCTCCGGTACCGAAGACGGGAATACCCCGGGATTCCCGGTCCAGAACATCGACCACCATATCCCCGGCCAGATTGTACAGGGAAGGGATAAAAATCAGAATCAGGGATGGAGGGCTTTGCGATGCCGCCACGGCTTCCCGGTAGGTTTTGGCAACCCGGTCTTCCGCTTCTTCCATCAGGGAATCGGAAAGGCTTCCGTGGAATTCAACGTCATCGCTGGTGAAAACCGTCAGGGTAAGGATAATATCGCCTATTGCCCCGGGTGTTACGGCCCCCAGGGTAGTACAACCCAGGGTGTCAAAGGGCAGGGCCTTACAGATTGCCTCCACTGTTCCGGCTTTGATAAAATCAAGGTAACAGAACAGAATCCCCACCGAGTTTTTTAATAAACCGCCCTGGCTGTGCAGTTGTTCCAGAACCTCCCGGACGGCGGTATCCTTATCGTCCATCTCAAAAGTATGGGCTGTCAGCATTTTTACCATTGAGTATCCTCCTCGCGGACGTATCCTTTACAATACGGTACTACCAATCATCAGATTTGACAATAGTCATATTTCCGGTTACACGCTGTCCCGGCTTGGATTAAGAATATACCCGCCTTTTTCCCATTATATTCATGATAAATCGCGGCTGTCCAGGAATTCTTCCAGCCGCTTGTGCATTGCGTCGTAGTCGAAATTCTCAGCCTGTTCCCGGAGCCACCGGATAAGCTCCTCCCCCTCTTCATACCGGTATCGTTCCAGTTCCCCTAGTATTTCCTCGGTATCATTGGAATTGAACGTGCCGGAAGCCGCGGACAGGCGGGCAAGCAATTCCCGGCCAGGTTCGGGCCTCCGCTCCTTTTTCTCCTCCTCCGGCTGCCCGGCTTCCCATTCCCCAAGCAGCGCCCGGAGCCGTTCCGTCAGTTCCATGACCTTCTCGCATAGTTCCCCGTGCTTCCGCCGCACCAGTTCGAGGTTCCCTTCCTTCGACGCGAACTCAAGCTCCCGCGCCAGATCCGCCGCCGCTCCCGCGCAAATGGCGTTGCAGGTCCCCTTGAGGCCGTGGGCTTCTATCGCGTAATCCTGAAGCGACGATTCCAGATGGGCGTCCATCCTTTCCAGGAGCGGCGGGGTGTGGGTCACGAAGGATTTAAGGATGGGCATATAGGCCGCCCCTGAGTTACCGTAGAGCCTCAGAGCCGCCTCAAAGTTTATGCCTTCCGTGGGATGAGCCAGGAGCCAGCTTCCATGCCCGTCAATCTGCCCGCCGCCGAAACCGCCGCGGCTTTTCGGCGGCGCAAGGTTTTGATCCTCCGCTTCCTGCAAGGTCGCAGCGCTCTGTTTGTCCCGAATCCAGCGGTTCAGGACCATGTCCAGTTGTTTTATGTCGATGGGCTTCGAGACAAAATCGTTAAACCCGTTCTCCAGCAGCATCTCCCTGTTCCCCTCCACCGCGTTGGCCGTCAAAGCGATGATGACCACATTGCGGGCATAGGGGCTTCCGATCTCGTTCCTGATGATCCGGGTTGCCTCGATCCCGTCCATTTCGGGCATCATGTGGTCCATGAAGATCAGATCGTAGCGGGCTTCTTCCGCCCTGACGCGCTCCACCGCCTCCTGCCCGCTTAAAACGGCGTCCACCTGTAAGCCGTAGGGCATGAGAAGCCCTTTCGTCACATCGAGGTTGGTCTGGAGGTCGTCCACCACCAGCACCTTGCCGTAGGGCATATAGGAACGGATGAAGCTGTTTCCCCGGCCCCGGTTCCGGTCTTCGATAAAGCGGAAATTCCGCAGATTTTCCGCGATGTCCCTGCCTATGGGCTTTGGGTCAACGATTTTTTGGGGCAGGGAGACGCGGAAAACGCTGCCCTTGCCGTATTCGCTTTCCGCAGTTATGGTTCCTCCCATCATCTGTACCAGGCCGTGGGTAATCGACAGCCCCAGACCGGTCCCTTCGATACGCCGGTTAGCCGCCATGTTAAACTGGGCATATTCGGAAAAGATTTTTTCCAAATCCTCTTTTTTAATTCCCCTGCCCGTATCCTCCACGGCAAAGGCCAGCCATGCGTCGTCTCCCCGCCGCTCCCAGCTTACCAGCAGGCGGACCTCCCCCTCCTCGGTGTATTTGAAGGCGTTGGAGAGGAGGTTGTTGAGGATCTGTTTTATCCGCAGTTCATCGCCGTAGAGTTTTCGCGGGATAGTCTCGTCCAGTTCCAGTCTAAATTCGATCTGCTTTGAACCGATCCGCAGGACGTTGAACTGCACCGCGTCGTTGATCGGGCCGGGGAAATCGTACTCCGCCGGGATGATTCCAAAATTTCCCGATCCTATCTTGGAAATATCCAATATGTCGTTGATAATTTCCAGAAGGTGGAAACCGGAGTTGTAAATTTTTTCCAGGTTTGTCCGGGTTTCGCCGGCCAGATCGTTCTGGAGTTCCACCTCCGAAAGGCCGAGGATGGCGTTGAGGGGGGTGCGGATCTCGTGGCTCATCCGGGCGAGAAAATCGCTTTTGGCCTT
This sequence comes from Treponema sp., assembly GCA_031269405.1. Next base: position 3,250 of record JAISZE010000063.1, read on the forward strand.
TGTGCCGGCCAGCGCCTCTTCCTTCGCCTTGATAAGGCTTTGGGTCATCTCGTGGTGTATCACGGCGTTGGCAAGCAGCATGACCCCTGAGCGCAGGATATCGTCCTCGAAGGCCGAAAAATACCGTTCCTGACGGCAGTCGTCAAAACTGACAAAGCCCCAGACCCGATCTTGCAGGATTACAGGGATCCCCAGGGTGGAAACCGCGCCGTAAGGGGCGAAATGGTCCCGCAGTGCCGTGGGCAGGGAATGTAAAGGGCCGTTTGCGGACAGACCCTTGGAAAACCCCACATACCAGTCGAGGTTGTCTTTGATGAGGCCGGAAGAAAAGCCGGGCGTTTCACTCACCTGCAAGGCGGGATTATTCACCCATTGAAAAATCGGTTTATACCGCTGTGTTCCGTCAATTATCCGGCTTTCCCAAATGAACATACGGTCAACATCAATGCAGCGGGCCAGGATTTCCATGCTTTCCTTCATAGAATCTTGAAACCGATCCTCGCCGGACGCAAACAGCACTGCCGCCACTTTATTTACCCCCTGGCGCAGCTTGTCCTGCTGAAGGAGCTTCCTGTTGAAAAGGTCCTCCTTCTCCTTTTCCTTACGGTATACGATGTTTTGGAATTTGATGATGACGCCGATACAGCCCCCTACAATCAGGAAAGACTGAATATGATCCAGATATATACGGAGATCCTGGTGGTTTAAGAAATCCCCCACGGGCGTTACCAGATTGGGATACCGGTAGTTGAGATAATAGCAGATGATAGCCACGATAACATGGCTGATACCTAAGACGAGGGTGCTTTTTCCCCCGGAAAGGAGAAAAATAAGGACCAGCCCCAGCGCAAAATACGCCGCCGAACTGCCCGCAACGCCGCCGAGAAAAAAATATGCGGCAGGCAGCAGGATATCACAGAGCAGGATGAGGGAAATCCATGTACAGGCCGTATACAGATGAAAGCGGTTACTCACATACAACAGGCAGCCGGAGCACACGATGATGGCCAGCACCACCAGGATAAGGTACGGGCTGGCGCCCGTGATGATGCGGGTGATTACGGCCACCGAAGAGGAGGTAATGCCGCAGAGAAATGTGATGTTAAGCATCTTCGCTTCCAGCGGGGTGGCATCCGAAAGAGCGTAACGGTGAATAAATTGTTTTAACCTGTTCATAGAACCTCTATTGTCTGAACCTCTATTGTCCCCCTGCCCGCGAACCTTCCATCGCTGTTATAGTTCCTCCTATCCTTTTCGTCAAGCCCTGGACAATGGAGCCCTGGACAATGGAGAGCGGCAGTTCTCATTGAAAATAGAAGCTGCTTCAAATGACGGTGCTTAAGAATTCTTCCAGCCGCCTGTGCATTGCGTCGTAGTCGAAATTCTC
>JAISZE010000027.1 GCA_031269405.1 Treponema sp.
AACGGGGCGGTGATTTCCTGGGGCATATTTGACACGCCGCCCGAGAGCCTCAAGGCGATGACCAACACGGTGCTGGCCACCCGGTCGCCGCACCTGCTTCATTTTGATGAGGAGGAACGTGGCAAGCGGGTGTATATCACCCTGCAATGGCAGAACGAGTCGGGGATCCGGGGGGACCCGGCGGAGATGCAAATGGCGGTTATCCCGTAAAAGTGGAGGTTTATTATGGTAAAGGCACGGCGTGGCGCTCTTGGGCGCGAGCGGATACAGGAGAATATCCAGATCTACAGCCTTATGCTGCCGGTACTGGCGCTGATTTTCATCTTCTGTTATATCCCTATGTACGGTATCATTATATCGTTCCAGGACTATGTTCCCGGCAGCTCCTTTATCGGTCCCGGGGTCAAGTGGGTGGGCTTAAAGTACTTTATCCGCTTTGTAAAAGGCGAGTATTTCTGGCGGCTTATCAAGAACACCCTTGTCCTGAACGGCCTTAACCTGCTCTTCGGTTTTACCATCCCCATCTTTTTCGCCCTGCTTCTGGATCAGATACGGAATCTCAATTTCCGCAAATTCACCCAAACCGCGAGTTATCTGCCGTATTTTATCTCTACGGTTATCGTCGCCGGGATGGTTATCACCTTTATCGACATCAACGGCCTTATCACCACGGTTCTTGCCAAATTCGGCATGGAGGCTACGAATTACCGCCTCAGCAAGGCGGCTTTTCCGGTTATCTATACGGTTACTAATGTCTGGAAAAACTTCGGCTTCGGAAGCATTCTCTACTTTGCCACTATTACATCGATAGATCCCCAGCTTTACGAGTCCGCGAAGTTAGACGGGGCGAACCGGTTCCAGCAGGTCCTCTATATCACCCTGCCGGGCATACAGCGGATCATCGCCATTAACCTCATCATGGCCATCGGCGCTATTCTGGCCACCAATACGGACTTAATCCTTTTGCTTTACCATCCTGCGACCTATGAGGTTTCCGATGTAATCGGCACCTATGTATACCGCCTGGGTATTGAAGGCGGCGAATACAGCTATACCACGGCGGTGGGCCTTTTTATGTCCGTGATAGGTTTTATCCTTACGTTTTCGGCAAACAAGATCAGCAACAAGCTGACCGACTATGGGTTGTGGTAGGAGGGGGGTATGAAGTTCAAACCTAAGGGCATCCGCGAAGGGAGCAGGATCGCAACGGTTATCATGTATGTTCTGGCGGTTTTCGTGATATTTATCACCCTGTACCCCATGTATTACGTGCTCATTCTGTCGATAAGCGATCCCCGGTACGCCATGACTATGCGGGTGTACACAGTGCCGAAAGGTTTCGAGATTACGGCGTACAAGATCCTCACGGCGGACCTGAAAATCTGGCGGAGTTTCGCCAATACCGTGATGTACGCCGCCCTGGTAACTGTGGGGATGGTTGTTACTTCGATACTGGGGGCTTTTCCCCTGACCTATAAAAGCCTTTTGGGCCGTAAATACGTCAATATGTTCCTGCTCATCACCATGTTTTTTTCCGGGGGCCTTATTCCCAATTTCCTCCTGCTCTTAAAACTGGGGATGTACAACAAGCCTACGGCCCTTATTGTCCCCTTTGTCTTTTCGGTGTGGAACATCATCCTGACCAAGGCATTCCTCAGCAGCATACCGGAAACCTTGCGGGAGGTGGCCAAGATAGACGGCGCCAATGTGTACCAGACCCTTCTGCGTATCTATATCCCCCTGGCAACGCCGATTATGGCTGTTGTGGCGGTCTATACAATCGTAGGCACCTGGAATAGCTGGTTCCCGGCTCTGGTGTACATGCCGGGTCTTGACTGGCAGCCTTTGCAATTGCTCCTCAGGCGCATGCTGGTGCTGTCTACGGCTGCTGGGGATGTTGTTGACGCTGCGGCAGCCAGGGAAATGGCCCAGCGGCAGATGGCCTACGCCCAGCTCAAGTACGCTATGATCATCTTTTCGTCCCTGCCGGTACTTTTTACCTATCCGTTCTTCCAGAAGTATTTTATAAAAGGCATCATGCTCGGCTCGCTCAAGGAATAGGTTCTTACACCTGCCGTTGGCGGGTTTTATTTATTGCAATGCGAAGGCATTGCGAAAGATGAGGAGAAAGAGATGAAGAAAATCGCGTTGATTGTTCTGGCTCTGTGTATGACCGGCGCCGTAGTGTACGCCGGGGGGCAGGGAGGCGCCGCGCAGGACGCATCGGGCCTCACTACCATCAAAGCCTGGGGGCTGGATAAACAGTACGCCCTGGACAAGGGTACCATTTCGCTCAGCGAATGGACCAAGGGTTCCGTGCCCAGCAGGCTGTTCGAAAAATTCACCAGCGACCTGGCAAAAGCAGGCGTCAGGGTGGAGTATGAACTGGTAATGAGCGAACAGCTTGGAACGGCCTTCCAGACCCTTATGGCTTCAGGGCAGATCCAGAATTACGACTGGATAGCCCCTGTGGGGCCGGATATTAAAACCCGGTATAACCTGGTAAACCAGAAGGCGCTCCAGCCCCTGAACCAGGCCATACAGCAGTATTCTTCGGGTCCTGCCAGAGATTATTACTTTAACAGCCCTCCGGGTAAAAAGCTCAACAAACTCAACACCCTGGCGGACGGCAACTTCTACTGGCTTACCCAGAACTACAATGTCTATTCGGGCACTCCCGACAAGACAGGTATGGAGCCCCTGGCTTCCAATATCCGCAAAGACTGGCTTGACAAGCTGGGGCTGCCGGTTCCCAAGAACCTTGACGAGTTTTACAACACCCTCCTGGCTTTTCAGGAAAAGGATGCCAACGGGAACGGCTTGAAGGACGAGGTAGCGAACATCGCCACCGACAGCACCGGCCTCGGCATACCTCAATGGTTCGGCCTCGTCAATCACCACATAGTCTGGTCCCTTGACGGTAAGGCGGTCTCTCCCTGGTATCAGGCCCATATCAAGGACTATTTTACCTACATGAACAAGCTCTACAACGCCAAACTGCTTAACATAAGCGATAGAGGCGGAGTCGCAGGCAATGTGGCCAATGTGACGGTGGAAAACCGCAACAGCTTCCATGGCACCTATATGTTCGACACTTGGACGCCGCCTACGGTGATCACGCCTCCCGGAGCGCCTAAGGCGTACTATCTGCCTATAGTCCTCCAGGCTTATCCCGATACGGAGCCGCTTATTCAGAATGAAGGGGGGGTCCTGCAATGGAACGGGAGCGGCATGTACGCGGTTCCCTCGAAGTCCACAAAAATCCAGGCAATTGTCAAAATGATCGATTACTTTTACACCCAGGACTATTGGGACCTCAACGAGTACGGTATAGAGGGCTACACCTACAGCATTGACGCCAACAAAGAAATATCAAGATTCAAGCCCGACAGTAACGGAACCGGCGTTGACCAGCAGCTTATGTTCCAGGGCCTTGTGGGCCTCTGGAGCGGCTGGCAGGGCCTCTTCCCCAGAATCAGGCAGTTCGATACTTCCATCGGCAGGCGGAAGATGATGGTAGAAACCGGGCAGGGCATGGGGTATCCTAACGGCTTCATCGAATCCTACGAAGTTCAGGCAAAAGCCTTTGCGGGAACCTGGAAGACCATCCCGTCTTCTGAGGACGCCGTCTTGGCCTTCGCGACGCTGGAGGAATCGGACCGCATGAACGAAATCCTGCCGGACCTGAACACCTACGCCACTGAGCTCATCACCGCCCTCATTATAGGCGAAAAGAGCCTTTCGGGCTGGGACGGCTACATCGCGGACCTCAAGCGGCTGGGCCTCGACGAGATGATACGGATCTACCAGGCCAGGCTCGACAGGGCAAAGTAAAAAAAACAGAATCAACAACCTCGCCCTGAAGGGCGGGGTATTAAAACCCTTCGGCACGAATAAATAGAGTCTGTCCATAATGTGTCTACATTATGGACAGACTCTAACTAATAGTCAGGCTGCGCATATTGCCGCCTGATAAAGGAAGTAATATGCTGACGCCGAGAAAACGTGTTATGAACATCCTCAGGGGAGAAAAAACCGGTATAACGCCTTTCACTATCTATGAGTGTTTCGTTAAGCCCTGTACCGCCGAGCGGTTCCTGCGGGAACAGGGCATGTGCATCGTATGGCGCACCTCAAGTTATCATATAATAATGAAGAATATAGAGATTAAGCGCATCCATTACACCGAAAAAGGCAGCGATCTTATCCGCACCGAGTACCATACCCCGCGGGGCCTCCTGACCAGGCTTGAGCAGGGCGAAGTAGGAATATGACACCCAAAGAGAGGCTCTACGCCGCATTGGAAGGCCGGGAGACCGACAGGCCGCCAGTTTGTTTTTACGAGATAGACGGCTATAGTCAAAAACCGGATAATCCGGACGAGTATAATATCTATAATGACCCTTCGTGGGAACCTGTGTTGCGTCTCGCCCGGGATTATTCGGACAGGATAGTCTTAAGCTCAATACGGTTTAAGAATCCCTCTCCCCCGCTTTTTCCTGCGTTTTGCAAGAGGACCGAAACAGACAACGCTGGGAACCTCCACACATACTGTTCGACAACTTTGCACGGAAAGACCTATTCTTCCCATACCCTGCGGGAGCGTGATGTTTATACTACATGGGTAGTGGAGCACCCCTTTAAGGAACCTGAGGATCTCGCGCATTGGCTAAGATATGGCGATACAGACGATTCAGAGCCTCTTCCCGACTTGACAGGCGTTGAAGAGGCTGAAGCTGCCCTTGGCGATACGGGAATCGTGTGTATTGATATAGGCAGCCCCCTGTTGGATGTAGCTTCCATGTTCAGCATGGAAGATTTTCTCGTTACGGCCTTGCAGGAACGGGAGCTGATGCACGCCGCGCTGACCCATGTAGCACGGCGGCGGCTAAAGGAAACCGAAGCCATCGCGAAAGTTGTTCCGGGGCGGCTTTGGCGTATCTACGGCCCTGAATACGCCTGCGTGCCTTTTTTGCCGCCGGCTTTGTTTGATGAATACTCGGCCGCATACGATGCGCCTATGGCTGACACAATCAAACAGAGCGGCGGTTTCCCCCGGATCCATTGCCACGGCAGGCTTAAGCAGGTAATGCCCCTGATCCGTAAGACCGGATGGACCGCTATTGATCCGGTGGAACCGCCGCCTCAGGGCGATGTAACACTGCGGGAAGCCCGGGATCTTTTGGGCGAAGATATTACTATCTTCGGTAATCTTGAAGTCAATGCTATAGAAACAGCCGATGAGAGTGAGTTTAGCGCCCATGTACGCAGGGCAATTGAGGAAGGCCCAAACAAAGAGGGGCGGCGCTTTGTACTAATGCCTTCGTCTTCGCCCTTCGGACGGCATGTAAGCGAAAGGGTTGTTAAAAATTATTCTATCATGATAGAACTATGTTGTTCTTTAAGGAGTAACCAATGCCAATAAGTCCAGGGGCCGCCAAGATGCGCGATTTTTATGATCTCAAAAGCGATGCCCCGGTGTATCAGCGGGAGTTTGGCTATTACTGCATGGATACCTGGAAGGCCCAGGGCTTTGTCAAAGACGGCGATAACCTGAACGAGCTTTTCGGCTTCGATCCGCCGGGGAAATACTGCCTGGGCAACCTAGGGGGCTGCGAGGCCGCGTTCCGGCCCGCTTTTGAGGTAAAAGTTCTTGAAGACCAGGGAGAGTATGAGCTGGTCCAGGACTTTGCGGGCCGGACGGTCAAATATTTCAAAGGCCGCCGGAACGGCTTTATGCCTGAATACATCGATCATCCTGTGAAGAATGATAAAACCTGGGAGGAAAACTGCCTCTGGCGGCTGGACCCGGAAGATCCCGCAAGGCTGCCCGGCATAGCGCAGGATGTTGCAAAGGCGGAAGCCGCCGCGGCGGAAGGGCAGATC
>JAISZE010000106.1 GCA_031269405.1 Treponema sp.
ATGATCCCCTTCTGTCCCTATTTCTATAAACTTTATTTCATACCGTTTTTCTATCTCTTCACACGTTTCCTTCAATGTTTTATCTACTGCCTGACTGATTACTACCCGTCTATATTTTGCTGGACACACTATATAATATAGCAATACTGATACATTATGCGATTTATGCAAAAATTCACTCATTCCTCATTTTAGCATATTCTTGTTGTCTCTTTAACCGCCCCAAGGGGCGGGGAATTAAACCCCAAGAAATTAAACAGCCCAAACTGCACATAACAAGTCTGTTTACGCTTCGCCGCTAAAGCGGCTCGGGGTTCCGTTTCGCTAGGTCGGCTGCGCCTCCCACGCCACACTCCACCCGCATTTTTGTGATAGCCGGGGGCGAAGGCGTTGACGTGCAAATGCCGCACGGTGTGGGGCTTGATAAAAGCTGATGTTGGGAGGAAAGTATCAAGCCCCCCTCCGGGGTTGTCAAGGCTTAATGCGGGTCAAGTTTAGCTTTCAAGACCCTTGACTTAACGTTAACTTTAACTTTTACAATCCATATAATAATTTTCACACTGTAAGGAGAAGAAAATGGCGTCAAAGGTTTATTTTTCGGACATGGCTTATTCAGCTTACGAGGCGAACCAAACCCTGCCCCGGAAGCTGGTCCGGCAGCTTGAGGCTTCGGGTCTGGGAGACAAGGTAAAAGGAAAAAGCGTGGCCATAAAGATCCACGTAGGTTCTGAAATCGGCTATTCTACTATACCCCCGGTTTTTATGCGGCTTCTGGCGGAATTTGTGAAAAGCCATGGCGGAAACTGTTTTTTCACGGATCATTATATTGCCCTTCGTCATCCTGAACAGCGCGGCTATACCCAGGAGAGCATCGGCGCGCCTATTGTCGAAGCCGCAGGGCATTTGGGGAAATACCTTTATACCAGGGAAGTGGACTGGAAGAGTTTCAAGCATGTGGACATTGCGGGCCTCATCCACGATGCGGATTTCCTTATCGACTTCTCCCATGTCAAGGGCCACGGCTGTTGCGCTTACGGCGGGGCGGTTAAGAACATTTCCATGGGCTGCGTTTCGGACCGGACCCGCCGGGAACAGCACGGTCTCGAAGGGGGCCTTACCTGGGACAGGGACAAGTGCATCCATTGCAACGCCTGCGTCGAAAGCTGTAACCACATGGCTAACAGTTTCGATGACAAAGGCGAATACCAGGTGAATTTCCATAACTGCACCCTCTGCCAGCACTGCCTCACAGTCTGCCCGGTAGGGGCCATTACCCTCACAGGCTCCACGTACCTGGATTTTCAGAAGGGCCTGGCGCTCTGCACTAAGACCGTTCTTGACACCTTCGAGCCCGGAAACGTGTTTTATATCAACCTGCTGATTTCCATTACCGCAATGTGCGACTGCTGGGGTATGACCACCCCCTCTCTGGTTCCCGATATCGGCGTCATGTCGTCCTGGGATCTTTCGGCCATAGAGACCGCCAGCCTGGATCAGATCAGCTACGAAAAGCTCAACCCCGAGGGGGTCCCTACAGGGATAACCATGGGCGGTAAAGGCCACCTTTTTGAACGCCTCCACGGCAAGGACCCTTATTCGCAGATCACGTTCCTTGAGGAATACGGCTTAGGAAGCAAAGAGTATACACTGGAGATGGTGAAGTAAAAATCAACAAGCTCGCACGTGAAAGCATGCAGAAGGTATCAGACCCTTCAGCACGAATAAAATCAGCCGGCCAGATAAGGGGGGGGGTATCAATTCGGATCTGGCCGGCACTTTTGTTTACCGGTTATATGGTGGTGAAGAGGTTTTTTACCCAGCTAATATCCACCCAGAATGACTAAATTTGCTCCACACTTTACGTGATAGCCGGTCAAGTTTAGCCTTAGAACGCGCAGAGGATCAGCGATTCGTTGTGGGCGAAATTTTCATCCTCTTTAACCCCCTGGGGGCCGATTTCACCGTAACCGTAGAAACCGCTCAAGGTAAGCTCCTTCGGGAATTCGGTAAGGAGTATTTTTATCTCCGCGCTGTTATTGGGAAGCATGAGGAGATTGCGGCCTATACAGGAAAAGGCAAGGACCGTACTGTATTCGGAGCCTTCCTCCTTTTTGCGTTTTTCCATTTTTTCCTTAAGAGCCCGTATTCCCGCCAGGGCCCCTTCCTGGATTTGCTCCCGCTGAAGGGAACAAATCGACAGAATGGACCCTTCAGGGATCATGCCGATAGCGGTACCCGAACCTTTTTCCAGGTTGATTTCATGGAGTGTCCGGGCGAAGGAGAAGCCGCCGTCGACGCTTTCCAGGAGCAGGGGATTGGATACGAATGTGATGGTGGTGTTTCCCTGTATCAGTTCTTCCACCGGCAGGCCCGAGTCCCGGAGGTAATCCGTAAAACTCTGGTTCCCTACCGTATAGACCACGTTGTCTTTAGCCTTTGTAACTTTGCGTTTGCGCTCGATGTCAGTGCCCGTCACGTTCTGTACCGAAAACACCGGGTTAATAGCGCCTTTTATGGCGAGTATCACCAGGCGATCCGTGTAGGTTTTGTCATTAAAGATAGTCAGGTTGAAATCCCCGGCGGAGTTATAAGAAGGGAGACCCCCTGCTATGGGGATCCCCGGGGCGGTTTCGTTAAACGCAGCGGTGTAGAAGTCGAGCATGATTTCCAGGATATAAGGCGGTATGGCTATAATAAGGCCCGGCTTTCCTCCAAGATTCGAGCATGCGCTGTCATACGCCTTTTTCACTTCCTGCTGTAGTATCCCGGACTTGACCGGTTCCGAAACCTGGGCGGAAAAAACACAGTCCTCGCCGGTGAGGATGGTCAGGGTTACGGCCATGTCGTGGAAACCCCCGTGTCTGTCCATATTGGCGATACAACTGCACCCTATAATGTCAAAATCAGCTTTTGCCTTGAGGGCCCTGGCCAGGGCGGCGATATCCATATCGGAATAACAGAACAGGAGCCCTGCCGCAGAGGGGCCCAGGGGGAACTCCGTACCGACTCCGGCAAGCAATTCCTGCACCGCCGCGTCAATATCGTCAATCTGCTGGGTAACATTCACTTTTGATCTCATAATTTCCTCTATAGTTGTTGATAATACTGTTTTTAGGCGGAAAATACAAGGTTTTTGCTCTTTGATCTTGAAAAAAATCGTGGTATAGTAATAGGTATATGGATTTTAATGGGGTGAGTCTTCCGCTTTCACCGGAACAACAGGAGGAATTGCTCAAAGAACTCAAGGCGCTGGAAACCGGCAAGGCGAAAACCGAACGTCTGATCCGGAAAATGAAGCGCGATGAGGAATCCCTTAATGTAATGTACGAAAACGCCATCCACCTCAGGGACGCCTATGTCCGGGATAAAGCGAAGCAGTACATGTACAACCGCATGCTCCTGGAAGCCTTCCCCAGTCTTCTTCTTGTACTCGACAACCATCTGCGGTATGTAATCGGTACGGATTCCCTTATAACGAAACTCTTCGGTTTTTCTGACGGAAAGGAGTTGGCCGGACTGCCGCTTAAAGATATAATCAGCAGGATAAAAAACAGCGAGTGGGCGGATAATACCCTTGAGAGCTGCAAGCTGGTTTTGAATACCAGGCAGTTGTGGTCTCATATTGATTATATTGAATTCCTGTCTGGCGACAAGATGCATGTCAGCGTTTCTATCGCTCCGGTTTTCAATGAAGCCGATCAATTGCAAGGCGTCACTATCGTAATCAACGATATTACGGAACTCATAAATGCGAGAAAACAGGCCGAGTCCGCCTCTCAGGCGAAGAGCAGGTTCCTTGCCAATATGAGCCATGAGATCCGCACGCCTATGAACGCCATCCTCGGAATGACTACTATCGCCATGGCCTCATCTGACAGCGCTAAAAAGGACTACTGCCTGGGAAGGGTAGCCGATTCCTCAAAGCACCTCCTGGGAGTTATCAACGATATTTTAGACATGTCTAAAATCGAAGCGGACAAACTGGAACTGAATCCTGTGGACTTCAATTTTGAACTGATGCTCCGGCAGGTGATCACAGTGATCGGTTTCCGCATTGAGGAAAAAAAACAGCGCTTTATTGTCGATGTAGATAAAACCATCCCTCCTTTCCTTTTTGGCGATGATCAGCGGCTTGCGCAGGTGATCACTAACCTGCTGTCAAATGCCGCCAAATTCACCCCCGAAGGGGGAACGATACGTCTGATGGCGAAGCAGACAAATGCGGACGACGAAGGGTTCTATACCATACAGGTTGAAGTCGCCGATTCGGGCATAGGCATCAGTGAGGAACAGCAGCGCCGCCTCTTCAACCCTTTCCAGCAGGCCGATTCTAGCACATCCCGGAACTTCGGCGGTACCGGCCTGGGCCTTGTGATTTCGAAGCGCATTGTTGAAATGATGGGCGGCGGAATCTGGATTGAATCGGAAGCGGGTAAAGGTTCTATTTTTGCCTTTACGGTACGGATGAAGGAGGGCAGCAGTGAAGCCCTGGAGGTTTCTAAGGCAAATGAGATCCTGCTGCAGGACGCTGAAAACCTTTTCAAAGGCAGGCGGGTTCTTTTGGCCGAAGATGTGGACATCAATAGGGAGATTGTTCTTACCCTGCTGGAACCTACAGGGATCGAAATCGACTGCGCTGAAAACGGCGCCGAGGCGGTGGAATTGTTCACTGCTGATCCGGAAAAATACTCCATGATTTTTATGGATGTCCAGATGCCTGTCATGGACGGCTACGAGGCTGCCAGAACGATCCGCGGCTGGGAATCGAAAAGAGACGGCACAGGCGCGCCGGGATTTTCAAAGCGGGTTCCCATTGTAGCTATGACCGCCAATGTTTTCCGCGAGGATATTGAGAAGTGTCTCCTGACAGGTATGGACGATCATGTAGGGAAGCCCCTGGATTTCCAGGAAGTGCTTGGCAAGCTCCATAAATATGTAAAATAGAAAAGCTGTGAAAATTGCCGGGGATAGACGGCGTTTTTATAAACTGGTAATCTACAACATAAGGATGGTTATAATGGAAAAATTTGCATGGAAAGCCAGGCTGCTGCCAGGGAAAAAAGAGGAATATATCCGCCGGCACAATGAAATATGGCCGGAAATGACGGAACTTCTTAACAGCGCAGGTATTCATAACTACACTATCTGGTGCGTTGGGGATGAACTTTTCGGCTGCTACGATGCGGAAAAAGGCGCTGCCTTTGCTTCCAAAGTCCAGGCAGAAAGCCCTGTTGTTGACCGCTGGAACGAATACATGAAAGACGTCATGGTTATGGAGAAGGATCCCGCAACAGGCACCCATTACCAGCTCCAGCAGGTTTTCTTTCATCCCTAGACCGGAAAAGGACGCTTCCGCCGCAGGCTGGCGCTGTCAGGTTTTTACCTCACTGTCGCCTGGGAGACGGCTTTTCCGTTTTTGGCATACACCTTTTCGTGATTATAGGGATCCGGTATCCGTTCGCCTTGGTGGAAAAAGACGTATTGATAGGTTCCGGGCGGCAAGGCCAGCGTAAGGGTATAATACCCGGGGCTGGTTTCCTCAAGTTCGTACATAAAAGGATCCCAGTTATTGAAGCTTCCCCCTACTGTAACGGTCTCGCCGGGAGGAGCGGTATAGGCGAACCGCAGGCTTCCCTGAGGGGCGTCGTAGGTGGAAGGCGTCCGCGGACGGTTAGGGATGACCACCCGGGACTGGGAGATTCCAGAAGGCCCGGACACCGCCTGGGGATTCAGGGGATCCGGTGTCCACAGCCCATCTATGATCATCCGGTAATCCATATTCCTGAGCCCTTCGGGAACCGTCTGTACATGGAAGAGGATCCCTGAATCCTTATTGGGGTTTACGTCTTTACGCTTTCCCAATGCGGCAATTACCGCGGGATCTTCAGGAATCATGAGTTTTTGGTACCAGTAGACTTTGGAATACTGTTCGTATGCGAAAGAAACGCCCACCCGCCTGTACGACGAGGGAGCGGTAAAAATAACGGTATCTTCGTAAATTACCGGCGCCCCAGGGCCGGGAAGGCTCAAAAGGCGGTCAATAAACTGATATGACTCTAAATCCGCCGCCCTTATAATGCCGATACTTACTATAAGGAGCGCCGTTGTTAGTATGATTTTCATGGTATTCTTTACAATTATCGGCGGATAAACCAATATCTTAATATGCCGTCATTGAAGGCCCTGGAAGAATTTAAATCCTCATTCAGCCGTATAGGGAATGAAGACCAGATCCGTAGTGCCCGGGATCTTCCCCCTGACGACCTGCCCCTGCCGGACCGTGAACCTGCTGTCCTGCCTTCAGTTTCTCCGGCAGCTTCTTCAGACGCTTCGCCTGCGGGGACGGAAGATTTTTCCCCGGCTGATTCCGGGGCCCCGGATTCGGACTTCATGGATTTCGGCGATTTGGGCGATCTTGTAGGGACTTTGGGACCCAATCCGGATCTAGACAGCCCCGCAGAGGAAACGCCTACTCCTTCAGGGGCTGATGCTGATTTCAACGGTTTCCTGGACGATATTCCCGACGACTTCGCTGTTGAAGAGATCGATGCAAGCCCCGGCGAGGCCCCGGCTGAACCTGCGGATGATTTCGGCTTTCCTGACAGCCTCTTGGACGGCTTGGCTGGCGAACTAGAGTCCGAACAGGCTGCCCTTGAAGACTCCGGGGAAAACGGCGGTGTCCCGGAGGCAGCCGAAGACGTTCCTGCGGAACTTTCAGCATTTGAAGAGCTCCCAGTTCTTGAAGCCGAAGCTGTTTCCGGGGAAACAGCGCCGGAGCCTGATGACCCTGAAGCCGAAGACGACCTGGATCTCTCTTTCCCTGAAGGCGAAAGCGGTTTTGACCTCGGCGGCGAGTCCCTGGATCCGGGCGCCGCCACAACCGCTGAAGGGGGCGACTCTTTTGACAATTTCAACCTCGACAACGACGCCCTGGCGGCGGACTTTAACCTTGGAGGAGGCCTTGACGCCGGAGACACCGCTGTCGACGGGTTAGGGAACGATTTCGCCAGCCTGGAAGAATTCTCCCTTCCTGGGATTGATGATACCTTCGGCGGCAGGACCCCCGGAGCGGCCCCTGGGCGGCAAACCGGCGCCGGCCAGCCTGTCCCGGTAGATGAAGGGGAGATGTTCGGGGAAGTCGAGGAGATACAGCTCTCTGATGCCGAATGTTCCCGCCTTATGGAGACCCTGGTTGCTTACCCCCTGAACCTCCGTATTGCCTGCGAGGAATTGATAGCCGAAGAAGCGGTAGCCCCGGATCTCATGTCTAATTTAATCAAGCTTCTTGTCCGGGGAGCCCCGCCCAAGGAAACCGCCGTGCTGGCGGGAAAAATTCTGGGCAGAACTATCCTGATTCCCAAGGGTTTTGAAAAGAAAACCGGAGAAGAACTTGAGGCAGAACAGGCCAGTTTTGCTTATATTTTTATTCATAATTTTCTTCCTGTTCTCAGGCTTTTTCTGGGTATTGCCACAGTGGCGGTTTCCCTGGGGTATCTGGCGTGGAATTTTATCATAACCCCTGTGAGGGCGGAAAAAATTTACCGCCTTGGGTACGAGCGGATCTTTGCAAGCGAATACAGCAGGGCCAACGACCGGTTCCAGGAGGCTTTCCGTATTCACCAGAAGAAGGACTGGTTTTACAAATACGCCGAAGCTTTCCGGGATGAACGTCAGTACATCCACGCCGCAAGGATGTACGGCAGCCTCCTTAACTATACTGCCGCGAAAAACAAAAAACACATACCCGAAAAAAAAGCGGTTTTGGATTACGCTGCGCTGGAAACCTATTATCTTAGAGACTACGAAACAGCCGGGGATCTTCTGCGGCGGCACATCCTGGACTACGCTCCCTTTGACCGGGACGCCCTTCTCGCCTTAGGGGACAACAGCCTAGCCTGGGGGGAAACGGAAAAGGAACGCCTTGAGGACGCCCGGGAATCTTACGCGAAACTTCTGGAACGCTACGGCCAGACCGATCCGGTACTGGAACGTATGCTGAAGTATTTTATCCGTACTGATAATCTGGGGGAAGTTTTGTCCCTTAAAACATATTTTATGAATTCTGAAAAACGGAAGATCAGCGCCCCGGCCCTGGCGGAACTGGGGGGCTACCTCCTGGACAAACGGACAGAGGAGGTCCGGGGGGTGCCTAACGAATACCTGGACCGGATCGAAGGCATGCGGGAGGTACTTCTCCGGTCTGTCCGCACTGATCCTCTGCTCCCTGAATCCTATTATCATCTTGCCCGGTATTATGAATATTTTGAGAATCCCGGGGACGAACGCCTTACCTTGGAAAGGGCAAACGCCGTTTTTGACGCCGCCAGGGAGGAGACCCCGAAGCGTCTCTATTACCGTATCGACACTCTGCGGCGCTATGCAGGGGTCCTTATCAAAAGCCGCGAGTTCTTTCCTGCTGAAGAACAGGTCATCAAAGGGATCAACCTCTATGAAGACGGTCTTTCCCGGCGGCTTTTGAACGCTTCCCCTGAATTCGGCAGGCTTTATGCCAATCTGGGGGATTTGGAGTACTTCGTGAAAGACGGGGACATGTCTGCCGCGCTGGACTACTACCAGCGCTCCCGGAATAACGGTTATGCCCCGCCTGAAATGCTCTACCGCATGGGGGCCGCCCGCTACCAACTCCGGCAGTGGTCAGAGGCCCTGGATTTATTTTTCGCTTCCTCTTCGGCTATGCCTTTCAACCGCCGTATCCTTTACGCACTGGGAAACGTTTCTTACCTCAGAGGTAATTACTACGCCGCCCAGGGCTATTACGACCGTCTTTTGGAAATCCTCGAAGCCGACCGTTCCCGTTTCCCTTTAATCATGCCCACTGATAACGAAGAACAGCTTGAGCTTGCGGAACGCCTTATGGTAGCCCAGAACAACCTGGGAGTGGCCCTGGAAGCCCTCACCGGGCGGACAGGCAATAACAGCTACCGCTCCCGCGCCATGGGCCTTTACACCGATTCCGAGCGCGCCTGGGATGTCATGACCAGGAACCCCCAGAGCATGATCCGCATGAGCCCCTCCCCGGACACCGCCGCCCCTGGGGTAAACCCCGCTTACCTTAATATTCAGAACAGCATCCACCCAGTTTCCGGCTACGAGCCCCAGTTTTTCATGCACATTGATAAAGACATCCTTGAACCTTCTGCCTGGGAAGAACTGGCCCCGCCGGGTTTCAGGCTGTCGGAAGGGGTCCCAGGCCGGTAGCCCTGAATTGACAAAAAAAGGCCGGTATGGTAATATGATAAAGCAGATTGCACGATTACCGGGCGATTAACTCAGCGGGAGAGTGCTACCTTCACACGGTAGAAGTCACTGGTTCAAATCCAGTATCGCCCATTAAAAATGTTTATCAATCTAAAGGAAAGTTTGGTCAAAGTAAACATAAACTTTAGATTACTAAAACTACTAAAAAAAGAACAAAAGAGCATTATCTACTATATGTGAAAATCGCTCTTTTCAAAACCCCTTTTTAACCTTTTCTTGACCTTTCCTGCCTATCTTAAACCCATCTATCACTATTATGCCCTGTAGAAGCGCTTGGAAGCGCGCTATAAGGCAAAGAAGGGTTTTATGAACTATCTCTCGAAAAGCGAAGTCCTAGCGAAATTGGCAAGATTCGGCGTTAAAAACGAGGCGGAAGTATCCCGCCTAACAAGGGAACAGGGATTGCCTTTCAAGTGCGTATCCCCCCG
>JAISZE010000165.1 GCA_031269405.1 Treponema sp.
GATTCAGGATCTCATGGAATGTGAAGCCCTGGAGAGGGCTTCCCGGATGCGGCTGGACATCAACTTTGTAAACGAAATAAAGCCGGGCGAGGTTACCGGCCTCTTTACCGGCCCCATCGAGGACAGCCCCGATGCCCCCGCCCCCGGAGAGTGGCTTAAAGCCCTGCGGCAGGCCGAAGGCACGGCTGCGGAACAGGCCCTGGCTATCGAAGGCCGCAGGGCCGGAACATCCTCCGAAACCGCCCAGGTGAATTTCCGGGCGGAACTGCGGCTCCGGGGCTAGACGAGGCTGTTCCGGAACTTCAGTTTTGAAACAGCCCGCTTTTTTCATTTTTTAAACAAAATACATTTGACAACATCTTCCGGCCATGATAGATTTTATAGGTAAAATGTTCGATTTTGAACATTGCATGGGAGAAAAGGAACAAGGCTTGTCATGAATGAAAGGCAGCAGGAAATTCTGGACATTCTCAAAGGCCATGGTTTTGCCTCGGTCGGCGGACTCTCCGGCCATTTTGATGTTTCGGAGATGACCATACGCCGGGATCTGCAGATCCTGGAGGAAAACAGCGCCGTCCGCCGGGTACACGGCGGGGTAGTCTCTGCGGCAAGCCTGGGACAGGAGCCGGTTTTTGATGAACGGGCGGCAAGCCTTGTGGAGGAGAAAAAGATCATTGCGGATCTGGCGGCTGAAATTGTAAGGGATAACAGTGTTATTGCACTGGATACCGGTTCTACCGCACTGGCTTTGATACAACGGCTCACTTCAAAAAATAACCTTACCATCATTACTACCAATATCCATATCATGCTGGTGTGCCTGCAGCACCCGAACCTGAAGGTAATCGTTCCGGGAGGGGTTCTGCGTCCCTATGAAGGGTCGCTGGCGGGGGCGGGCACGGTGGAATTTCTCTCTGCCTGCCATGTGGATCAGTTTTTTATGGGAGTCGGCGGGATTGATGCCATGGCCGGGGTTACCGAGTACAGTCTGGAGGATATTGCGGCCAAGCGGGCGCTGGCCGCCAATGCCCGGCAGGTTATCGTACTGGCGGACTCAAGCAAATTCGGCAAGGTTACCTTCGCTTCGATCTGCCCCCTTGATGAAATTGACATGGTGATAAGCAATGAAGCTCCCGGCCGGAATTATGCCAAAATCTTTGACCGGATCAATATTCCGGTAATGTATCCCCAGAGGATAAGCAAGGCCGGATAAAAAGGAGTTATATACTACATGAGTAAGGGTTGGATAAAAAAAAGTTTCGGTACGGCAAAACCGGTCATAGCAATGTGCCATTTCGATGCGCTGCCGGGGGATCCCAAATATGATATGAAGAAAGGGCTTGCCTGGGTTATTGACCGGGCCCGGAAAAACCTTGCGGCCCTGCAAAAGGGCGGCGTTGATGCGGTGATGTTTTCCAATGAGTTCAGCCTTCCCTACCTTACCAAGGTGGAACCCATAACACAGACCGTGATGGCCCGGATTATCGGGGAACTCAGGCAGGAGATTCATGTACCCTACGGAGTGAATGTGCTCTGGGATGCCGGAGCAAGTGTGGAACTGGCGGCGGCGGTCGGCGCGTCTTTTGTCAGGGAAATTTTTACCGGGGTGTACGCCAGTGATTTCGGCCTCTGGAACACCGACTGCGGAGCGGCGGCCCGGCTGCGGAGCCGTCTGGGGGCAGGGGATGTCAGGCTGATGTTCAACATACTCCCCGAGGCAAGTGCCTACCTCGGCCGGCGGAGCCTCGCGGACATTGCCAAAACCACGGTATTTAACGGAGAGCCCGACATGATCTGCGTTTCCGGGATGAAGGCAGGAGCCGTAACCTCAACAGAAGCGCTGCGGGAGGTGGTAAAGGCCGTCCCCGGTACGCCGGTGTTTGCCAATACCGGCGTCACTATTAAAAATGCGGCCGAACAGCTTTCCATCGCCGATGGAGCGGTTATCGGCAGCGCGTTCAAAAAGAACAATGATTTCTTTGACATGGTAGATCAGGAAAAGGTAGCTCGATTAATGGATGCCGTCATGGCAGCCAGAAAATAGAGAAAGGAGTGTAAAGATGAAGAAAATTACGCTGGCCGTAATTCTCATCACGGCTCTTGCCGCCGCGGTATTCGCGGGGGGCAAGAAGGATAACCAGGCAAAGGATGGAGAGAAAAAGATCACTGTAGCAGTGGTTATGCCAAGTCCTTTGGGGGATCGTTCCTTTGTTGACAGCGCGGCGGCAGGTGTGCGCCGGGCGAATGCGGAACTTCCCGTTCAGGCGGATATCATCGAAACCCAGGGGGTTCATGAGCATGAAACCGCCATGAGGAGCGCCATCAACAAGGGCTATAATCTCATTCTGGGGGTCGGCCTTGACACCCAGATGATGCTGGATCTGGCTACCGAGTATCCCGATCAGATGTTTGGTTCCCCTTCAGAACTCTTTGCGGACAACCTGCCCTCCAACCTGGCCTCCCTGCTCATCAACGTGAACAAGTCCAGTTTTCTTGCCGGGCTTGCGGTCGGTTCCCTTACCAAAACCGGTAAAGTCGGCGCGGTCTGCGGCGGAGACGCCCCCGGAATCAACCAGTTCTTCTACGGTTTCAAGCAGGGGGTTCTGGTAAACCGGCCCGACGCCAAGGTTTACGTCAACTACCTGGGTTTTGATTTCTCCAACCCGACTCTGGGCAAGGAGAGCGCCGTCGCCCTCTTCGATGAAGGCTGCGATATCATCTACCAGGTAGCCGGGCTTTCCGGCGAAGGGGTTCTGGCCGCGGCCGCGGAACGGAAACTCTACGCTATCGGCGTTGATAATGTGCAGGATAGTTTTTATCCCGGCAGCATTATCCTGAGCGTAATCAAGCGGGTAGATAACAGCACCTACAGTCTTATTCAGGATTATGTAAACGGCTCCTACAAAGGCGGTTTCCGTACCCTGGATCTTGAAGACGGGGCTACAGGCATTTCCTGGGACACCGGGGCCGATGATTTTGCAAAGAAGGGCCCTGCCGACATGACGGCAAAACTGCCGGCCGTCAAGGCCCAGATTGACGATTACCGGAAACGGATTCTTTCCGGCGAGTACAAGGTCTACGATGCCCTGAAAGAACCTCTGTGGGATAACCTGAAATAGTTTATGATGAATTCGAGAGCCGGATTTCCTTTCGGAGATCCGGTTCTCCTCCATGGAGGCGCATGAAACTTCGTTTCATGGCGGCTGATTTTTGAGGTTATCTATGGATGCCATGGTAGAGTTTCGCGACATTAACCGTTACTATCCCTCAACTGCGGTGCAGGCAAATGATCATGTGTCTTTTTCTGTGAGGGCGGGGGAGGTGCATGCCATCTGCGGGGAAAACGGGGCGGGAAAATCGACCCTGATGAATATCCTCTTCGGGCTTGAAAAACCTGATTCCGGGGAGATTCTTATTAATGGCAGGCCGGTTGCTTTCAAGTCTCCTTCCGATGCTATTGCCAATGGTATCGGCATGGTGCATCAGCACTTCAAGACGGTAAATTCATTCACCGTAACAGAAAACATACTTCTGGGTATCGAAAAAACCCGTTATGGTTTTTTGAACCATAAGGAAGAAATTACCTTTGTTAAAGAGCTTCAAAAAAAATACGGCCTTCCCATAGACCCTTCTGCCATTGCGGGAAGCCTTCCTGTCGGCCTCCTCCAGCGGCTGGAAATTCTAAAAATGCTGGCCCGCGAGATACGTATCCTGATCCTTGATGAACCTACCGCAGTCCTTACTCCTCAGGAAGTAAAACCTTTTCTGGAAACCCTGAGAGGGCTTACAAAGAGGGGGGTTACCATTTTCTTTATCTCCCACAAGCTCCAGGAAGTTCTTGAAGCGGCAGACCGCATTACGGTAATGAAGAAGGGAAAGGTGGTTGCCGCCAGAAACGCCGCGGAGACCAATGCAAAAGATCTCGCCGGGATGATGGTAGGCCGGGAAATTGTGCTCAGGATCAGCAAGACTGCCGCAAGGCCAGGGGAACCGGTACTGGAAGTGCAGGGCCTTACCGTTAAAAACAAGCTGGGAGTAAAGGCGGTAAGGGATATTTCCTTTACGCTCCGCGCCGGAGAAATTTTAGGCGTTGCGGGAGTCAGCGGCAACGGTCAGGATGCCCTGGTTTCGGGGATTGCGGGCCTTATGCCGGTAAGCGAAGGAAAGATCAGGCTTAAAGGTGAAGATATAACAGGGCTTGATGTCCGGGGCAGAAGATTGCGGGGCCTTGCCCATGTACCGGAAGACCGTATCCGCATGGGTCTTAATCCTGCCGCTACAGTAGCGGAGAATACGCTGCTCGGCTTCCAGCGGAAGATGGAATTCCGCCGGGGAATGATGATTAATACACCGGCCTGCAACGCCTGGGCTGAAAAGATAATTGCCGATTATTCGGTATACGGCGCCTCGGCCCGCGGCCCTGTAGCAAAACTTTCCGGCGGAAACATGCAGAAGATCGTGTTGGGCAGGGAAGTTTCCTCCAATCCGGCGCTTCTGGTTGTGAACCAGCCCACACGGGGTCTTGATGTGGGGAGCATAGAATTTGTTCACCAGATGCTTCTCGATCACCGGGACAGGGGTGTAGCAATACTCTTGGTATCGGTAGAGCTGGAAGAAATTATGGCCCTAAGCGACCGGGTAGAGGTTCTGCTCGGCGGCGCCTTCCAGGGAGAGCTTACAGGCGGTGAAATTAACGAAAAAAACATCGGTCTTCTTATGACCAGGGGGCAGTAC
>JAISZE010000033.1 GCA_031269405.1 Treponema sp.
GCCGCGTTAAGCCGTCTAACGGCAGGCCTGTTTTAGCAGACCCTGCATGCGGCAAAAGCGCTGTTTTGAACTATACCCCAAAGGCCGCATCTTTTACAAGAGGACCATCCGCATCCACCCGTCACTTCAAATCCAGGGAACCTATTCGCCGATGATCTTTACCAGTACCCGTTTGCGGCGCTGGCCGTCGAATTCGCCGTAGAAGATCTGCTCCCAGGGGCCAAAGTGGAGGCGGCCTTGGGTTACCGCGGCTACGACTTCCCGGCCCATGATTTGGCGTTTCATGTGGGCATCGGCGTTAATTTCGCCGGTGTTGTGGCGGTAAGAGGCCGTCGGCTCGTGAGGGGCGAGCTTTTCCAGCCACACATCGAAATCATAGTGTAGGCCGGATTCATCGTCATTGATAAAAACGCTGGACGTAATGTGCATGGCGTTTACCAGGCAGAGCCCTTCCTTTATCCCCGATTCCTCAAGCAGGGCTTCCACCTGGCCGGTTATATTGATGAACTCCCGGGGCTTCCTGGTGTTGAACCATAGTTCTTTGGTAAAAGATTTCATACCCTATTATCAACCGAAGAGCTTCCGGCATTCAAGATAGAAGCGTTTTTCTTCCGCTAATCCCATAGAAAAACTCTTCCGCGGTAGCGGACCGGTTTTAGCCGTAGTCATGAAAAGGCTCTTTTTCTGAATAGGCGGCAGGAGGAGGCCCAGCGCGGGCCTGGCAGGACTTGCGGCGAGACGGAAGATTTCTTCTTCCCCGTGGATGTAGTCTATCGAAACCCCGGTATGGGTCCTGATGAATTCGTCCAGCAGAGGCTGGAGGCAGGCTGTGGCGATACCGGAGGCGCTGGTTTCAATGAGGCTTAGGGAAAGGCCGCCCTTCTCCGGGGCGATAAACCCCAGACGGTTTCCTCTGGTCCCGGTTTCCTTTATGACCCGGATGAGTTCCTCTTTGCCCCTTGTGCCGTCGGCGCCTGCAGGACGGATAGAAAAATCCGGCAACCCTGAAAGGGCCTCCAGTACCCCATCCCGGCTGGCACCGAAGATCGCCCTGTGTATTGGTTCGAAACTGATCCCCGGATCGTAGAGGTTTTCCAACTCCACCAGGACCCACCGGGCAGGATGGTTTTCCAGGTTCCCCCCCCTATGGGCTTGTTTGTATTCCTCCCATATTCCTTTGGCAGCAGCCAGTGAATGGTTGCCGTCCCCTGCGGCAAAAAGAAAAGGATAAGCATCCTCTGTGCCGTAACGGGACGAAGCCTCTCCGGCCAGCCTTTCAAGACTTTCAGCCAACAAGGTCCAACCCCCCTTCCCTTCAAGAGCCCAGCCTTTTACGGATCCCGAATTCATCATCAAAGGGGTATCGTAGAGAAGGGTTGTAGCCTTTTCCGCAAGCCCGGGAAGTATGGCGCCTTCTTCATCATCCATAAGGAGGAGGATATGGGGCGTTTCCAGCAGGGCGTCCCGGCGTATGTCCATCCTGGGAGGCAGCCTTTCCTTTACGGTTCCTTCGGTAGCCCTGGCCAGTAACCGGGCACGAGGCGCCCAATCGTAGCGTTCCAGATCCAGCGCCAGTACCAGTCCCTGCCTTAAAGGATGCCAGGGGGTGCTCCGTTCGACATACACCATGCAGCGCCTTAGGGGATCAAAAACGCCTTCTTCAAGGTATTCCCGCATCGAACGCCGGATAACCTGTATCCTTGCCTCCTTTCCCGCAGGGTCCTCAAGGTAAAGCTCCGGGAAAACGAGGTTCAGCGTTGACGGAGAAGTTCCTGCCCAGGCTTTGACCTTTTCCCAGTACGCTCTGTCCTGGGTGAACTGATCACAGGCTATAACAGCCCATTTTTCAAGGTCAATACCGGGTCTGGGAAGCAGAATTTCCGGAATTCCCACGCCCAGAGCCGCAAGCCGTTCAGGTATACTGTTCATGAAATATCCCCTTAAAGTCTACCATACAGGAAAATTGGAATCTTGACAAACCGCCGTTACGGAATGATAGTTTTACTATGCAGCTTCAGCGTCCGGCAATGGTCCAGGAACAGCGCCTCAGAATAAACCAGCAGCTTATCCAGTCAATCAAACTGATGGAGATGCCTATTGTTGATTTGCGGGAGAAAATCGAAGAAGAAATAGAAAGAAACCCCGCCCTTGAGGTAGTGGAAGATCACAGCACCGTTTCCCTGGACGATGCCATAAAGCCCGGAAAAGAAGAAGAGGAGTATTTTGAGGTTACCTCTGATTCGGGGTTTGCCAGCCGCAGAGGGGACGAAGCGGCGGACGAGCGGCGCCGTTTTATCGAGGGAGTCCTTTCACGGCCGGAAACCCTTCAGGAGCATCTTCTCTGGCATCTGCGTCTGGAGCCTGTTGACGAGGCAACCCGGCGCCTTGGGGAACTCATCATTCAGAATCTGGACGAAGACGGGTTTCACAAGGAGCCCCTTGAAGCGCTTTTTAAAGACAAAGGTTCTGTCTCTGTCAGTAAGGCCCTGAGACTGGTTCAGTCCCTGGACCCCCAGGGCTGCGCTGCTGCGGACTATAAAGAGTCCCTGCGAATCCAGATTGGTTTTTTGCAGAACCCGCCTGAAGGCATCGCTGACCTCCTGGACTGCCTTGATCTCCTTGAGCGCGGGAAGATCGGCGAAGCTGCCAAAAAAATCGGCCGTAAAGAAGAGGAAATCCGCGCCGTGCTGATCCGGCTAAAGGATCTTTCCCCTTTCCCGGGCAGGCGCTTTTCCTCAGGCGAGACCCGCTTCGTGGTTCCTGATGTGCAGGTGGTAAAAAAAGAAGGGGAGTTTGCCATCATCCTGAATGACGAGGAGATCCCTGTGCTTGGCCTGCATCCCTTTTTTATGCAGCTTTCAGGCGGAAAAGAAGGGGGCAAACCGGTCAGGGATTTCGTCAGAGAAAACATCAGGGAAGCCCGCTGGTTCATCCAGGCCATAAACGACCGGAACCACACTCTCCTCAGGGTTACCAGGGCCATCGTGGAATTTCAGCGGCCTTTCTTCGTGAACGGTCCTAAGTACATCGCCCCTTTGACCCAGCGGGACATCGCCCGCGAACTTGGGGTAAACGAGTCCACCGTTTCCCGTACCACAAACGGCAAGTATGTACAGACCGAGTGGGGTATTTTTGAACTGAGGCATTTTTTCACCAATTCCATCAGCGGCCCGGGATCAGGAGGTTCCAAATATTCCAAAGAAGCGGTCAAGGAAATAGTGCGGGAGATTATTTCTTCAGAACCGAAGAATTTTTCCGACAAGGAAATCGCGGATCTTCTGGCAAAGCGGGGTATCCCCCTTGCCAGGCGGACAGTCGCCAAATACCGGAAAGAACTGGACCTGGGGTCTTCGTATGTACGCTAAAGGATACTGCCTTCGGGCCGTTGCGCCGAAGGGTATAACAAGCTATATTTTATTTTTAGGAGAACAGCATGAATACTGAAATCAAAGCGGTGCATTTTACCCTGAGAGAAGAGACCAGGGAATACCTGGACAAAAAGATCAGCCGGATTCATAACGCTGAAAACATGATTGTGGATCTCCTGTTTACCCTGACTAAGGACAAAGATTTCTCCGCCGAAGTGACGGTGAATTTCCGCTGGGGAGTTTCGATACACCAGAAAGAAACGGACTTCGACCTCCATTCGGCTATTGATAAGCTGATGGACAAACTGGACGCTAAGATCATAAAGGAAAAAGAAAAAGTCAAAGAAAAACGTTAGTTTTTCAGAAGAGATACGGATCATTCCTCCTCACACGGAGCGCGCCGTTCCGCCTTCATGAGCCCCCGCCGCTTCTTCGCCTTGAGCCGTTCTTCCCTAGCGGCGCGGCCAGGTTTGGCGGGACGGCGGCGTTTGGGAAGCCTCGCTGCACAGGCAATGATGGCTTCCATACGGGCGTAGGCCCGCTCCAGGTTAACGCGCTGGGAACGTTCTTCGCTTGAGGCGATGACCAGTTCCCCTTCGCCGGTGACACGGGAAGCCAGGGTTTCCTTGAGGCGGACCAGTTCGGCGTCCATGAGGCCTGCAAGGTCGTCCAGGCGGACGCGCAGGGTTACTTTGGTGTTGACCTTGTTAACGTTCTGTCCGCCCGGACCGCCTGAACGGGAAAAGTCAGCCTGCGCGGCGGCGTGGATGGATTGGTGCAAAAGAAAGGCGTCCACCCTGTCTCACTTACAGGAAAATTTCTACCCAATCGCCTGTTTGAGTTCTTCCACCTTGTCGGTTTTTTCCCAACTGAACTCGACGCGGCCAAAATGGCCGTAGCTGGCGGTTTTCTGGTAGATTGGACGGCGGAGGTCCAGGGTCTTGATGATCCCTGCGGGGCTGAGGTCAAAAACCTTTTTTACTGCCTCCTCAATGCGCTGCTCACCGGCTTTCGCGGTGCCAAAGGTGTCTACCATTACCGAGACCGGGAAGGGGACGCCGATGGCGTAGGCGAGTTCTATCTCGCAGCGTTCGGCGAGCTTTGCGGCGACTAC